>CAMPGG010000093.1 GCA_946885335.1 uncultured Chitinophagaceae bacterium | reverse complement strand
CTCTAAACTATTTCTTATTATTCTTCAACATCCATTTAGCGGTTTCATAATAAGCGATGGTGCTTTTAGACAACTGTTCTTTTAGGCTGTCCTGCTGACGGGAAGTTAAATTCAACAAATTGCTTTTAACAGGAAATAGTTGTTCGCTTTTAAAATTGATATTCTGGGTGAAAAAATAATCATCTGTCACCATACCGATCTTTCCCTCATCATGACTGATAATAAAAGCGAAATTATTTTGCTTGCCCGGCATTAAAAGATTGCGGCCAAGTGTTGTATTAATATATGGCTGATGTATCATGGATGCAACAGTTGGCAACACATCAACCTGGGAAACGGTTTCCTTTCTTAATTCGGGCTTCAGCAAGTGCGGTGCATAAAATAATAAAGGCACATGCATATCCGTTAGTCGCTGATCGGTCCAAACTTTTGGATAAACCTTCAGCGCATTTCCCGAAACACCATGATCACCTACAAAGACAAAGATGGTATTAGCAAAATATTTCTCCTCTTTAGCCTTCTCTATGAATTTTTTAAAACAGTAATCGGCATACCTGAAGGCATTAAATTCTTCCACCGTTTCAAAGCCATATAATTCCAGCGTATCCTCATTCACCTGCAACATTTCAAAATCATTATCTTCTTTGGGGATGGTAAACGGGCGGTGATTATTGGCTGTTTGTATAATGGCAAAAAAAGGTTTTTCCTGCCGGCTGAAATGTTCATTCGCTTCTAAAAAAAGATTCTTATCGCTGATGCCCCAAACATTCATGGGTGCAGATTTAAAACGACCTTCTGTAAACATCTGCAGGCTGTCAATATTTTTTAACAGGCCTACAAAATTGTTGAAGCCAGGGCTGCCACCCAGAAAATAAAACTTTTCGTATCCTTCAAAATTATTAATAATGGTATGCTGTTCCTGCGACTCGGGAACGCGGGTTGAAAACTTGGATAATTGCACATCCGGTATACCTGTAACCGTTGCAAATAAACCACGGGCCGTAGAAAAATGCGGTGTAAAACATCGCTCAAAAAAAATACCTTCTTTGGTTAACTCATTAAAATAAGGCGTGGTGTTCAATGGATTTCCACTCATTGAACTTTTGTACATGCTGAAAGACTCGCAAAGTACCAGTACAACATTTGGGTGGCTTTCAAGCGATTTACTGCCTGGTAAAATCTCTCGCCTGTAACCAAAAGTCTCTGTGGGCGGAAGTTGCAGCAATTGCTTCATTTCATCAAAATAACTTCTTGCCTTTGTTTCATTATTTACCGGCTTCCTGAATCTTAAGGTGGTGAAGAAATTTTGTAAAGGATTGAGTGCGAGGTATGATTTAAAATTATCCTGGAAAATAAATGCTTTGTTCCAACTCAGTGGTGAAGTTGATAACGTTCCATAAATAAACAGGGCCAAAATAAACGCACCCGCTATAAACCAGCGACGGCGATAAGGAATACCGAGTCCGTCGGTTTTACTGGTTACATAAATATGACTGCGACGGTAAAGCCACATAATAAAAATGACCGCAATAACCAGTGCCATCAACAACCAAAAAATGGGGTACGACTGCCATAACATGGAAAGTGAAATTTGTGCATCTTCCACAAAATTCAATGCACTGGCATTTAGCCGCGTACGGTTATATGCAAAATTTCCAAAATCAGCTCCAAAGAAAAAGAATATGAAAAACGTCATGATTGCTAAATACCATGTCCATATTTTTTTATTTAATTCAGAGTAAAAAGGAGAAAGATGCGGTAACAGACTGGCCAGGATGATGGGTAATAAAACAATAGAGATCCAACGCAGATCGAAACGTAAGCCAAGCAAAAAAGATGGAAGTGTATCTGTTATGCCGAGGTCATCCGGCTTAAAAGACAAGAAGGCCGCCACCCGGAAAAACGTGAATATGCAAACAAAGATGATAAACAAATTTATCACCCATATAATCGTCTTTGGTATTTTATATCTGATGAGCATGAATGAAAACCGTTCTATTAAATTTACGGTTAATGAGCAGTATTTATTTGGACTTGTTGTTTAATAAAAGATAATTTGCTGTGTGATACCAAGCTTCAGTCATCCGGCTCATATTTTTTTTAATTGAATCCATTTGCGCATTCTGCGGGATCTTTTCATTATCCACAATGGAAACAAACGATTCTTTCTTTGAGCTTATTCCGCGGGTATAAAAATAATCTTTATGCAAAACACCAATCTGCCTGGTATCGTGATCGATGATAAAACTGTAATTATTTTCTCCAGAATTGGATCTCAGATCAACGCCCATTCCGGAATTAGTATATGGGATCTTCAACAAGCCGGCAATGGTTGGCAACACATCCACCTGCGAAGAAATGACGGGTGAGCGTTGCGGTTGCACTTTTCCGTTATGATAAAATAACAAGGGCACATGTTCACAGGCTAATCCTTCATCAACCCAGGCCGAAGGAAATTGCGGTAAAGGATCTTTACAACGAATACCGTGATCACCAACAAAAACAAACAATGTATTCTTAAAATAATCTTCCTTTTGTGCCGATTTCATGAATTGCTCAAATGTGAAATCAGTATACCGGAATGCATTGTATTCATCCAAAGATTCAAAACCATATTTTTTTAATGTATCAGCAGGTACATTCTCTATAACCTTAAATTCTTTTTTATCTTCTTCGGGAATGGTGTAAGGCCTGTGATTATTGGCTGTCTGGATAATTGCGAAAAAAGGTTTCTGCTGTTTAGCCAGTACCTTATTGGCTTCTTTAAACAGGTTCAAATCACTGATGCCCCATACATCAACACTGGGCACATCATAATCTTCTTCTTCGTACAATTTAACGCCATGAATGTTATTGGTAATTACACCGCGGATATTGGCCCAACTTGCACTACCGCCCAGGAAATAAAATTTCTCATACCCTTTAAAATCGTTGATGATGGTATGCTGATCAACCGCCTGTGGATTGCGGCTGGCTGTTTTTACCAGCTGCACATCAGGAATACCGGTAATAGTAGCCCAAATTCCACGGGCCGTACCATAATGCGGCGTAAAATGGCGATCATAAAATAAACCTTGTTTGCTCAGGCTATCAAAAAATGGCGTTGTGTTCAGCGGATTACCCCACATGGAACTTTTGTAAGCACTGAAGCTTTCACAAATTACAAGAACAACATTGGTTGGTGCCGATCCATCAGGATTAAACATGACCGAACGGGTAAAATCCAGGTTTTTGGATGAAGCGTTTTCAACACCAAAATAATCGGCCATTAAAGGATAATGCTTTTTTACCGTCTTAAGGTCATATTCGGCCCTGCGAAAATTCAACGTGCTGAAAAAACTCTGGAAAGGATTTAATGCCAGGTTGGATTGATAAGTGTTACCCAATGTAAATGCATCGCTCCAGCGCAACGGGAATCGTCCTGCCTTTCCATAAATGCAAAATCCAAGGAATAAAAAAACGATTATAAAAGTTATGATACGCCAGTTCTTTTTTATAGCAACATGTTTGTGCGAAACATAAAAAAGCTTGTGTGTGATCCAAACTAAAACAGCAATGATCAACAATAAAACCAGGGATAATTGAATAATCGGGTAAGATTGCCACATCATTTGAAAGGAGATGCCGGCATCATCCAAAAAATTTAAAATATTGCCATTGAGGCGCTGGGTTAAATATGCGTAATAATAATAATCAAACCCATAAAATAAAACGAGGGTAGAAATAGCGATGGCCAGGTAGCCCGTCCACCATTTGCGGACCTTTGGATTATGAAAAGGGTTCATCCTTTTAAATCCTGCTAAAATGAGTACTGGTAAAAAAAATACCGCAAGCACTCTTGCATCAAAACGAAGTCCTAACCAGAATGATTCAGAGAGATTGCTCCAACTGGAATTTGCCGGATGATACTGCCAGTGAAATAAGATCCGGAACAGGGTCATCACACCAATTAAAAAACCAAACGTCAGCAATATCCAACGTGTGATTGGTGTAAGGGAGATTCGGGAGGCCTGTACTTGCAAAAATGGTAAATTAAAAAGTGCTAAAAATCAGGCGGCAAAGAAACAAATAAGTATGCAAATAATATCATAACTCTTCAATTTCCTATACATTGGCGCTTAACCGCTATTTTTGCATCCAATCAAAATACGCATTGCTTCTCAGTATTATGTGGCAAACTTTAGAATCAGCAGACAGGTGGTTATTTAAACTGATCAACAGCGGCTTAACAAACGATGCGTTTGATTATATCATGCCTTACCTGCGCAATTCAAATTATTGGCTTCCCTTGTATCTTTTCCTCCTGCTATTCATTACCCTGAACTTTGGAAAAAAAGGCTGGTGGTGGTGCCTGTTTTTTATTTGTGTGGTCAGCCTTTCTGATATCATTAGCAGTCGCTTTTTTAAATATTATTTTGAAAGGATACGCCCTTGCAATGAAATAGACATGATAGACCAGGTAAGGTTATTGGTCCGCTGCCCGGGTGGATACAGTTTTACATCATCGCATGCTACCAACCATTTTGGCATGGCAGCCTTTTTCTTTTTTACCTTTCGCCACTTTTTAAAACATTGGGCCTGGCTACCATTTGTTTGGGCCTTTTTTGTTGTATATGCACAGATTTATGTAGGTGTTCATTACCCTTTGGACATTATTGGTGGCGGAATCCTGGGCGCATCCATAGCTTGGGTGCTGGCCTCCATTTTTAATAAACGATTTGGATTAATTAACTTCGATAATCAACAAAAATCCTGATGGAGATCTTTATATTGATCGGTTTGATTTTGTTAAATGGCGTATTCTCAATGTCTGAAATTGCCCTGGTCTCCTCCAGGAAAGCAAGACTGGAAGCCCAGGCAAATAAAGGAAACAAAAAAGCGAAAGAAGCCCTTCAACTGGCCAACCACCCGGACAAATTCTTTTCAACCGTACAAATCGGGATTACACTCATTGGTATTTTAACCGGTATATTTTCTGGCAGAAATATGCAGGATGATATGCAAGGGGTATTTAATCAATGGGCCGTTACGGCGCCATACAGTGATACATTGGCCACAGTAACCTTGCTGATCATCATTACTTATTTCACTTTGATTTTTGGGGAGTTGGTTCCAAAAAGACTGGGCCTGTCCAGGCCGGAAGCCATTTCAAAATTCATGGCTAAACCCATGAGCGTTTTAAGTTTTATCACCTATCCTTTTATCTGGTTATTATCTAAAAGCACCGCATTTATTTCAAAGATCTTTAATATTAAATCTGATAATTCCGCGGTAACGGAAGAAGAGATCAAGGCTATCATCAGTGAAGGCACGGAACATGGAACCATTGAAGAAGCGGAACAGGAGATCATAGAACGTATTTTTCACTTAAGCGATCGCAACATTACTTCGATCATGACGCATCGCAGTGATATTATCTGGTTTGAATTAAATGATAACGAAGAAAAGATCAAAGAAAAAATTGTGAGCGAACCGCATTCCATTTACCCTATTTGTGATGGTGATATTGATGAAGTGAAAGGTGTGGTATCCATCAAAGATCTTTATGTATCCAACGACCTTACTTTATTTAAAAACCTGATGAGCCCGGCTTTATTTGTGCCGGAAAATAATTCAGCCTACCAGGTTTTGGAAAAATTTAAAGAATCAAAAGTTCATTGTTGTTTTATTGTGGATGAATACGGCAGTTTGCAGGGAATGATCACTTTGAATGATATTTTAGAAGCTATTGTCGGCGATATCCCCCAGCCCGATTTTATGGATTATGCCATTACTGAAAGAGAAGATGGCAGCTACCTTGTAGATGCACAATTGCCTTTTTATGATTTCCTGACCAAGTTTGAAAAAACGGAATGGATGAATGAAGGCGAACGCGAATTTGATACCATGGCCGGATTTATTTTGCATGAACTGGAACGCATTCCAAAAACAGGCGACAAACTGGAATGGAAAGGGTTCGAATTTGAAATCCTGGACATGGATGGTCACCGGATCGATAAATTATTAGTCAAAGCCAGCGAAGAGATCAGGGAAAATATGGAGGAATGATCAGGCAATTAGACAATTTGACAATGAGTCAATGAAAAATGCAAAAGGAAAAATGAAAAATTCGAACTTTCTTTATGATAAGGTTTTGAATTTTGAATTTTGAATTTTGAATTTTTTTTAAAGCAACAAATAATCAGAATTTAAAATTCGCTACTTTATCCGGGAAATCAAGCTTTACGCTTTTCCGCTTACCATCCACAATAACATGCATAATATTGATCTGGTGTTCGTTCAAATCGTGCAAAAGCGAATTTTTTATGCTTATTTTTTTTATTTCTTCTATTCTTTCCACTTCTAAAAAACAATAAACCGCTTCCGAATCCTGCTCAAATCCCAAATATTTTAATTCAATGGATTTATCATCCACGATCATCATTAAGTGCTTTTTAAAATAATCTTTTATCAGTTTATCCATTTCGTACCGGTTGGGATTCACCAGGTCAACTTTGGTCTTATAAGCTTCACCCAACACTTTTTCAAAATCATCTGTAAACAATTTTGCTGTCACCTCAAACACTTTATCATTCTTATTATAGTTGATTTCGGTCACTGCCATATAAAAGGGATGCATGCCCTCAGCAGGTATTTCAACCTTATTTTGCATAGATAATAAGGGAATAGTAAGAAACGGGATCAATAACCATTTAAAAAATGATGGTGCCATTAACACAATTTTATTTTATGTTTACAAAAGTCTGATTTATTTTCAACTCTTCTGGTAGCAAATAGTTAAATAACACAATAGCGCAAAGGAACTGGTTAAGCATGGAGGATTTTAATTTCTACTTAGGCCTGGGATGGGAACATATAATGAGTTGGGATGCCCTGGACCATTTGTTGTTTATCGCTGTACTCACCGCCATTTATTTATTTAAAGACTGGAAACAATTGCTGATCCTGGTAACTGCATTTACCATTGGACATTCCTTAACGCTGGCATTGAGCGTACTCGATATTATCCGGGTTAACAGCGACTGGGTTGAATTCCTGATTCCATGTACCATTTTTTTAACTGCTATTTACAACCTCTTTCATACCAAATTCACTGTGCGTTCAGTGCGGATCAATTACTTACTGGCACTATTTTTCGGGCTGATACATGGTTTGGGATTTGCCAATATCATCCGGTTTTCGTTGGCAGAAGGTCAGAGCCTGTTTACAGGCCTTTTGGGTTTCAATATCGGGTTAGAGTTGGGACAGATCGTTGTTGTTTTTATTTTGTTGCTAGTGAGTCACCTGGTCATCAATATTTTTAAAGCAAGCCGGAGAGATTGGGTCATCTTTCTATCCGCAGCTGTATTTAGCCTGGCATTTAAAATGGCATTGGAAAGAATACCTGTATAAGTATAAATTAATTTTCAACTATAAATAAATAAACAATCACCCCTTTAAAAAGTAAACATCCATAAAATGAAGACAGTCTTATCGTTTTTAATGGCGTTTGCAGGAATGGTCCTAACCGTTTCGGCACAAAACACGCAGAACAATCCCGGCTCAAATCATGGAAATAAATTTGAACAATTGGGAACTATTCTGCCTACGCCCAATACTTACCGCACTGCATCTGGTGCTCCCGGTCCTGAATACTGGCAACAACGCTGCGATTATGATATCAAAGCAGAACTGGATGAAAAAAATCTAATGCTGAAAGGCAGTGAAACATTGACCTATTATAACAACTCGCCCAACACACTCACTTTTTTGTGGCTGCAACTTGACGAGAATGAACACAGCACCGTGAACAATGCCAATTACCAAACCAGCAATCCCATGCCCCGCCAGGCTTCTGACAGGCAACTGGATAGAATGATGGAGGAAGGTGATAATGGTTATGGTTTTAATATTTTAAAGATCACTGATGCTGCCAACAAACCTTTAGCACATACCATCAACAAGACGATGATGCGTGTTGAATTACCTGCCCCATTAAAAGCGGGTCAGAAATTTGTTTTCAACATTAACTGGAATTACAAAATCCCTGATCGTATGAGCATGGGTGGCCGCGGTGGTTATGAATTTTTTCCTGAAGATGGTAATCATTTATTCACTATGGCTCAGTGGTACCCCCGGTTATGTGTATACGATGATGTAAACGGATGGCAGAATAAACAATTTACCGGTCGTGGTGAATTTGCATTGACTTTCGGAAATTTTAAAGTACAAATGACCGTACCAGCGGATCACGTGGTAGGATCTACCGGTGAATGTTTAAACTACGCCACCAACCTGACACCAACCCAAAAAGCCCGCTGGCAGAAAGCACAAACGGCGAAAGAACCCATTGAGATCGTAACACTGGAAGAAGCAAAAGCAGCAGAAAAAAAGAAATCGACCCAAAAGAAAACCTGGATATTCAAAGCCGATAATGTACGTGACTTTGCCTGGACCAGCAGCCGTAAATTTGTTTGGGATGCTATGCCTGCAATGGTTGAAGGGAAAAAAGTAATGTGCATGAGTTTTTATGGTAAAGAAGCCTATGGCCTTTACCGCCCATTTTCTACCAAGGTGATTGCTCACACACTGAAATCTTATTCCAAATTTTCTATACCCTACCCTTACCCGGTAGCACAGAGTGTTGAAGCTGCTAACGGTATGGAATACCCGATGATCTGTTTCAATTTCGGTCGTACGGAGCCCGATGGATCATACAGCGAAGCAACCAAAAATGGTATGATCGGTGTGATCATCCACGAGGTGGGACATAATTATTTCCCTATGATCGTGAACAGTGATGAACGCCAGTGGACATGGATGGATGAAGGATTGAATACATTCCTTGAATACCTGACAGAAGAATTATGGGATAATAAATTTCCAAGCCGTCGCGGTCCGGCACACTCCATTGTAGATTATATGAAGTTGCCCAAAGACCAGCTGGAACCCATCATGACCAATTCTGAAAACATCATCAACTTTGGTCCTAACGCCTATTCAAAACCGGCAACCGGGTTAAACATCTTACGCGAAACCATCATGGGCCGCGAATTGTTTGATTATGCTTTTAAAGAATATGCAAGACGCTGGGCATTTAAACATCCAACACCTGCAGACTTTTTCAGAACAATGGAAGATGCCAGTGCCGAAGACCTTGACTGGTTCTGGAGAGGTTGGTTTTACAGTACTGATGTAACTGATATCGCCATCGACAGCGTTAAATATGCAAAAGCAGATACCGATGTTACTATTCCTCAACCCGGGACTGTAAAACGCAATTTACCCAAACCGTTGGTGAATGATTTTGAAGATATTTCAAAGATCCGCAACCGGACAGATCCCAGTATCAAATTTGAAGTTGAACAGGATAAAGACCTGCAGGATTTCTATTATCGTTATGCACGTGGTATGGAACCTTATGATACCACCGCTTACGAAGTTCCCCGCACGGTGAATGTTGAAAAAATGACGGATGCAGAAGCAAAAGCTTATGCCAACAAGCATATGTATGAAATTACTTTCAGCAACAAAGGTGGATTGGTCATGCCGATCATTGTTGAATGGACTTTTAAAGATGGCACCAAAGAAGTTGACCGCATCCCTGCACAGGTTTGGCGTCACAACGAAAATAAAGTGATCAAAACATTCCTGAAAGACAAGGAAGTAGCCAGCATTCAACTGGATCCTATGCGTGAAACAGCGGATATCAATACGGATAATAATACCTGGGGCACCATTGCAGCACCTTCCCGTTTCCAGTTATTTAAGCAAAAGCAGGGATCAGCCCGCGGACAATCACAGGGCATTAACCCAATGCAAAAATCAAAAGAGAAGAAAGGATTTTAATTTAAAGTAATATCGATAATTACAATGCCACGATACGTCGTGGCATTTTTTTTGACTAACAGTCTTATACATGCGCAGATAAAAATAAGCCTATGTTTTATTGTTTTTTTGTTTCCGGCGCCTGGTTCATTGGGCATCTGCTGTTGCGTCGCACTATTCAGGGTCCTGTTCATTGGGCATCATCTATATTGAACCACTTTAGGTTTCTGGATACATTCTTCCTTTCCTTGCATTTCGTGTAGGGTAATTAAAATTTAATCCCTTATGTATTAAATTTTTCCCGTTGTATGCCATAAATCATTTAGCACTTTTTTATTTATACAAATCAAGTTATAAATGCTAAAATCCCGAAGGGATTAAATATTAATAGCTCCGGGAGTATCCCGGAGTCCTAATAATGAAAATAAATATCGCCAACCCTGAAGGGGTTGAATAAAAATTAAATTTTTTATTTTTCTGTAATCATTTTATTTGTTTTTCTTTAGCCGGTTCGGCTCCGGGAACAAAATTTCCTTCAGGGGAAAACTTTTATACTAAAAATTTGTTTCCCTATTTTAATTAAAAGCAAATAAACATGGGCAGAAAATATTTCAAAATTTTCATGATCATTTCAACATTCATATTGTCAAAATTTACTTATGCTCAGAAAACAGACATTGGCAATTGGTTTATTTATTTCGGAAATCAGCAAATAGATAAAAAATGGAGTTGGTGGAATGAAGTTCAATACCGCAATTATAATTTCGCCGGCGATCTGCAACAATTGCTTTTAAGAACCGGCATCAGCTATAATCTTACTGAAAATAACAATAATGTTTTATTGGGTTATGGCTTTATTAAATCAAAAAATTATGTGCCGAATGCTGATGAGAAAACAAGCACAAACGAACACAGGATTTACCAGCAATTTATTACCCGGCAAAATTTCAACAGCTTATTTATTCAACACCGTTACAGGATTGAAGAACGATTTCTACCCGACGATTTTCAAATGCGTTTCAGGTATTTTTTAGGATTTAATATCCCGCTCAATAATAAAACAATGACCAATAAAACATTTTATGTTTCGGCATACAATGAAGTTTTCTTAAATGCGCAAAATTCCATTTTTGACCGGAACCGGCTTTATGGTGCATTGGGATATGTAATTAATAAAAACTTTAGAACCGAAGCTGGCTTTATGGCGCAGACATTAGAAAATACCAATCGCAATCAATTTCAAATTGTACTGTTCAACAATTTACCTTTTTACAAAAATGAATAAAGCATTATTACATACAGTTTAGAATATACTGCATTAACAACTTAACTCATAAAAGAATTGCAGATAAAATAA
>CAMPGG010000092.1 GCA_946885335.1 uncultured Chitinophagaceae bacterium | reverse complement strand
TACATTATAAAATCAATTCAGATTCCTGCTTTTTCTAAGAATTCAATCTCAATGGAATTTTTTTTACCCAAACAGGGCAGAAAGCTTTTTTATAAATGAAATATTTAAATCTTTTTGTAGAGCTTTCTCCCCCAACATTTAACGCTTAATCCAAATCTTTAGCTTAATTCATTTTGGTACTTAATTTGAAATTATAGTATCAAACGAAATACTATGACTACAGATAATCATTTAAAATTTATGCAGGAAAAAGTGATGGAATTGCGTACTGCGCTTTTCTTCAGCATGAGTGATGCGGTTTTAAAATTACCTACATCAATTATCACTGCTTTAAAGGTTGACGACTTAGGACAGGTTTGGTTCTTTGTAAACAGGCCAAAACAAAACATCCAGGAGTTTGACCGTGAATTTCCTTGTCGTGCAGAATTCTTTAAGAAAGGATTAGATAGCCAGATTAAGATATCCGGAAAGGCAACTATCATGAATGACCCGGAAGAGTTGAATGGTTTAGTTGACATTTCAGACGATATCAAAAAGAAAGCTATGAATGAACTTGTACTCGTAAAAGTAAAAATTCAGAACGTTGAGTACTTTGAACCACGCAAGGAAAATGAATACAGTTGGTTACATGGCATTGGAAACAGGTTGTATAACATGTTCTTTGAACCACAGCCCCAGCATGGTTATGCATTTTACAAACAACTGTCCTAATTGAAGCAAATTAAAATTCAAAGTAAAAAGTAAAAACTCACAGGTTCAAGTATCTAATGTTTTTGCACGACAATGGTTTTACATTTTACATTCTTCATTTTGCATTCCTATATTAAACCACTTTTTTTTCAAATACCCATTCTTTAGAATGGATATCCTATCGCAAGATTGAAAATGATATTTTCTTTCCGCCAGTCTTTATTGCCAAAGTCTATATCATTTAATACCCAACGTTCGCCATCAGCCAGCCAGGGTTTACGGAATGGAATAGCCATATCAATGCGCAATACCAGCACGGTAAAATCGAAACGGAGACCAGCACCACCACCAACAGCCAATTCCTTCATAAAATCCTTTGAAAATACAGCTCCCGGTTTTATTGCATTGGGGTTTTGCCTGTAAAGCCAGGTATTACCAGCATCGATAAACAAAGCACCATGCAGGAAGCCGGAAATCTGTGCACGGTATTCACTGTTCAATTCAAGTTTTAAATCTCCTGACTGGTCAGGTAAGAATGTACTGGCACCTACTAACGGTGACCTGTAAGTGCCCGGCCCTACGCTCCTGCTACGAAATGCCCGCACACTGTTATTTCCACCCACAAAAAATTGTTTGATGAAAGGCAATGAAATAGAATTTCCATAAGGATATCCAAAACCTAAAACAATGCGGTTGGCCAATACACTTTTCTCAGTCAGGTTCAGGTAATACCGAAAATCGGCCTGTGCTTTTATATACTGGGAAAATATAGCACCTGCTATACGGGAAGGTTTTCCTTGTAAAATATTTCCGCTATTAAACAAACCTGCAATATTACCGGAGAGATCCAATAAACCATCAAAATAAAAACCTGATTGAAAAGGGCTACCCTGTTGCAACTGGTTCCATAAATATTTGTAATTACTGCCAAGGATAAACTGCGTGTCCACAACATATTGCAAGGCCGGTTCTGTTAAAGCTCTTTGTTTATATTCATCGGTAACTTTTATCGGTTGTACATAAGTGATATTTACCGGGTTCAGTTCATGTTGCCTGATCAAACTTTCTTTCCAACTATATCCGTAAGTAGTATTGAAAGAATTTATCGTGTATAATTTGGAGCGGTTCAAAACTTCGAATCCAAGTTTAAGCGTTGTCTTGGGTAAGTAACCACCTCTTGTATTGAGATTAAAAAAGGGAATCCAGAAACGGGGTACGGCAAAACTTACGTCTGCACCTGCCCGGTATGAATTACCGCTGGTATTGCCGCTAACCTGCACTTCGGTACCCAGGTTTACATTAACGGCCAGCAACTCACCTCCCTTAAATGTGTTGCGGTTTCTGAAACCAAAAGTTACATTGGTACCGGTAAAATTATTATCCTTGGTACTGGCGCCAATTTCTGCCCTGATGGATTTTTTGGGATAAGGTGTGAGATAATAAAAATTATCAAGCTTGATTGAATCATTTACCTCAACCTGCTCGTACCGGTTCTTTACAAACTTGAACAGGTCCAGCGTAATTAATCGATTCAACGTAAGGTTGTGTTTGGTACGGGAATAAATATCACCCGGGTTAAATAGTATGGCCTGTTGAAACAGTTTAGGTTTAAAAATATTTTCTTTATCCACCACGTAATACCCTTTATAAAAAGTAGCATGCAAGGTATTTGTGTCTTCTTCTGCTGTAGCCAGGCTATAATTACTATAAACGAAAATGTCATTCATTGTATAAACCTGCCGGGCAATTTCAGGCGTTTCAGGTTTTACCTGCAGATATAAATTCACCTGTTGATTTCCTATGGTACTATCTGCTTTTATAACCAGGTAATCCTCATTAAAATAATAAAATCCATGTTCTTTTAAATAGGCATCAATGCGGGAACGTTCCGCTTTAATGATGTCGAGATCAAAAGGATCACCGGGTTTCAAAAAACTGCTCTCTTCTATCTCTTTTATCTTTGTTGTCAACACAGAACTGTCTTGCGGATATTGAACTGCGGCTATATGATAACGTGGACCAGGTGTTGCAGTATAAGTGGCTCTCCCTTTCTTATTCTTAATAACAGAATCTCCGCTAACATTGGCTTTAAAATAACCGATATTTTCCAGCCTGCTGTCCAGTAATTTTTCATTGTATTCCAGGTCAACATCCTGCATTAATACAGGTGGCTCACCCATACCTCTTAATTTCCGGCTGAACCATCCATTTTTAGAGGTATCACCTGCCAGGTTATAAAAAAATAATTTAGGCTTTAAGCCCAGGAAAGTTGTATTTGGTTCCGGAATAGTAAGGCTGTTTAATTCGGAGGCCAGCTCTTTTTTTTCTTTAGTACTCGTAATACTATCTTCTATTTTTACATCGGAACCTAAATATAAAGCCTGCCCTTCATCCAGGTGTTTGGTATAACTGCATGATAAAACACAAAGGGATATAAAAAATAAACTTCCTGCTTTTAAAAAAATTAATCCTTTCATTATTGCTTAAGCGGTTTATCCGTTTCTTTAATTGGTCTTGTATTTTCAGGTGGTGGTACTACATCTTTTTCTTTTTCCGGTTTACGAAACAGGTTGCGGAAATGATCATAATCCAGGGTGATGATAAAGCTTACACCGGTTTCAACCACCTGCCCTTCCACCACACCTTCATATTCATTTTTACGATAAGCCCGCAGCAGGTACCTGCCATCTTTACTTAACTGGTAATCGATAGCAATGTCTCCGCCAATATTGTTTGTTTTCTGGTTGCTGTTGCTTGGACCTTCCAGCTCAAAATTACTGCCGACAGTAACCTTCAGCCTGTCATTCAATAATCGTTTGGATAATCCCACATTCAGATCGGTACGGCTTTGCCTTTCGCCTGTGGTATAATCATCAACCGATGAAATGCCAAAATCAATATCTACTCCCTGTATCAATCCAGAAGCAAGCTGGTTTAGTTGCTCGGTTAATAATTTGCTTACGCTTTGCCTGGCTAATGCACCTGCAGAAAATCCATCACCACTACTTTCAAAAGGATTTTCAGAAACAAAGCGGTTCATTAATAAGAGTGCAAAAACCTGTTTGTTCAATTCCGTAGGTTGTTGCCTTAATTGATTGAGCCTGTTCCTGGTATTTAATAAAACATCATTATTAACAATATAATTCCGGTCTTCTGGCAAAACGATATCAAAACTGATCTGGGGCTTCATTAACTCACCTTCCATTTTCAGGTATACATCAAAAGGCAGTTTTTGACGATAGTAACCAACATCAGCCTGCGGTAACTGATCCTGCACAAGACCGAGCGGAGCTGTATTGGCAACATAGATAGCTGTAAGATCAACTAATGCATCAGTGGGTGTGCCAAGCCAAACAATACGGCTGCCTTGCTGTATATCGAATTTACGTTTCAACAAACTGATTGAAAACTGGTAGGATCCATCATATAACTCATAGGAACCCGTAAGTGTAATGTTGCCACTGGGATCTATTCCCGCAGTAAGATTGGCTTCGCCTTTTAAATTCAAAAAATCTCCATTTGCTTCATCCACCACCATATTGAAAATCGCTTCGCGATCCACTTCAATATTGGTTGTAATATCAAACCCCAATATCTGTGATTGGTTAAGCGAGTCGTACTTACTTAAAAACAAAGAATCATTAATGGTACCATCCATATCCACAAATTCCACAATGCCTTCCCTGTCAGCAATTCCCGGCGACGGCTGTGGTAATACAACCGTAAAATTGGTTTTTTCATTTACCCTTACACTTCCATCAACCACCGGTTGCTGGCTGGTGCCATTGATATGTAAATCGGCATTGAAAGTGAGCTTGCCGTAAAAAAGATCATTTTGTTTTTTGGTACTGTTGATGCCTGTAAAATCATCTGCCTTCAGATCGAGGTCAAAATCATAATTGATAAAATCAGTAGTATAGGCATATCCATCCAGCACGGCTTTGTTGCCTGAAGAATCCAGGATAGTAAATGTGTTAAATAAAACTCCCTGGTCGTTTACTACCAGGCTTTCATCATTTACCCTGAACCGGCTGCCCAACATGGTAATAGTAAATGCGGTATTATTAAAATTTAATCGGCCATTAATATCAGGCTGGCCCAGGGTTCCCTGTATTTTTATATTTCCATCGATAGAACCTTCCGCATTGCTCAGTGCACCAAAGGTGGAACCTTCAATCGTATTTAATTGCAACGCATTAATATTTCCAACAAGGTCAAGACGTCCATCTTCAAAATAATTACCGCTGATTACAATGTCATTACCTCTACCCGAAACTTTGATATCAGCATTATAAACACCCGCAGTAGCATTATTCAAATTCATTTGCACATTCCCGATAGTATCCTGGTTAAAGGCCAGGTCCCGGATCGTGAGATCACTGGTGATAATGGGTTGTTGCATCAGGTTTTTTAATTGAGCCGTTCCATCCAGTATACCGGTAAGGGCTAATGAATCCTGTTTTACAAAACCGGTCAGGGTGGCCAGTTCAAAGTTGGACAACTGCACATCAATGGGTGCATTACCTGGTGCTGTACTGTTTAAACTGATACGCTGGTTGTTCCTGCTTAATTCAAAATTATTTACGTTCACATAGTCAGGTGCAATGATGATCTCGTTACCAGCTGTTACATTCCATGGATCATAATTTAAAACCAACCCACCAGGGTTCAGCGTAAAAACATAACGGTTATCAATAGGTTGATTAAAAGTGCCGGTCAATGCATATTTTTCTTTGCCTGCCTGGTCCAGGTTTTCCAGGTCAAATTGTACCTGGTTATTGGCAATAGTGGCATTTACATTTGTTTTATATAATTTAAATCCTGGCCCATTCATAAATTGGTCGATGGTGGCCACCAGGTTAATTTCATTTGCGTCCGTACCGGCATCAATTACCAGGTTATTTATTTCCTGGGCACCTTGTTTAATGTAAGGAGCTTCTGCGTGTAAGGTCCACCCGGTATCGCTGTTGAAATTGCCATTCATTTGAATAGTTTGCAATTCATCCAGGCCGGGAACAAAGGCTTTTACCAATGGATGATCCCTGACTACGGCATTAAAAGCAAAATCATAAGGAGCCGTTGGCGGGGGTAAACTACTGCCCGCCGGCATGATGTTGAAATATGGCTGGATTGCCTGTTGAAAGACCGAACCTAATTGCGTAAGCATATAATTACCTTCAATCCGGGCACTTACCGGTGCACTGTTCACCTGTAAGAAACGATTATCATCGGAACCTCCTGCTTCAAGCGCCATGGTATCCAATACCATGCGCTGTCCATTATAAACCATCAACGATTGAGTAGCCATTAATGTGCCTTGCAAACGGTCCGGATCGGTAGTTGGAAAATCAGCCGTAATATTTCCCCGGTAAATGATTGTATCGGCTGTTAAATTCAGTGCAAATGTTTTGATGCTGTCAATCCGGGCATCCATTTGAACAGATGGAAACTCATTAGAAAGATCTCCGTTAATATCTACATCCAGGTCAATGTTGGGATCTGCTATAGAAGCTATCGCATTAAATTGCTGGTTGCTGATGGCACCATCAATATTTATATTTTTATAGTTGTATTTATTGTATGAAATGGAGTTTATAACACCATTCATTTTTGCATTCATGGTAACCGGGTCAAAACCGGAACCAGTTAACCGCAGATCTGAAGTTACGGCTCCCAATGTCTCCTGCATTTGCAAAATACTTCCCAGGTTCAAAGATTGAGTGGCCAGGTCAAGATCATAAATTATATTCTGTGGGTTGGATAAATTTCGAAATTGTCCATTCACCGTTGCATTTCCCGAAGTGGTATTGATGGCTAGATTTGCACGGATATTACCGGTATTGCCTTTTAATGTTCCCCGCATACCCATCTTCTCAGGTATGGTAATATTTTCAGGAACAGAACCTTTGGGTATAAACAAATTAAGATCTGAACGGGAAGTACTGAATTCCTTGATGGCAAGGTCCGCACTGATTCTATTCATATCCATTAAACTGGCAATAGATCCATCAATATTCAGCCGGGTGTCCTGCAGTCCCCTGAAATAAAAATCGTTTAGGTATAACTGTTTCATTGAGCCATGTACATCGCCATCAATGATCCAGGTTGCATCGGGATTTGTAAAACCTGGCTGACCTCTCAGCTGCGGTGCAAATGCAAGAATGTCTTTAACCTGTATGCGGCTTTCATTGATATTGGCATTCAGTGTAAGCGAACCCAGGTCTTTTTGCATGGCTTCTAACGATGGGTAGCTGATGGCCGCAGAACGCCTGATCAATGAACCCGGTGTTTGAATCACCAGGTTTCTTACATATGATTGACGGGGACCATAAAAAAAATCTGTACGTAAACCGGTTAATACAAAACCGCTTTGTTCATTGAAATTTCCTTTCAATATTTTGCCTGATATCGTATCGCCGGCAAATAAAAAATCATCCGCATGCAACGAAAGATCTTTGGCATCCAAATGCGCATAATCAATTCCGTTATATAACTCAGGGCTGGAATCATCATCATACTTTAACCGGTTATCATCTAAACGAAGTGTTTTAACGCCCACCCGCCAAAAACTTTGCTGCAGGCTTTCCACTTCCTGCTTCACTTCTTTTTTGATCAATTCGGCCTGTTGTTTCTCGCCCATGCGTATGGCTATAAAAGTATTGGCAAGATCTAATTCGTTTATATCAAGTAATTGCTTTTTAAGATCAAGGTTATTTATATGTGTTTCAAATTTATCCAGGTTGATCGTTGTGTAGAATGCAGAAACATTATTTCGATAATCGAGGTAAGAGTTACTGATCGCAATATCTTTTAACTGCAATTGAAATTCCGCTGGTTGTTGTGCTTCCGCTACATCCTTTGAAATAGGATCAGGTGTTGCCAGGGGTTTTGACTGAAATATTTTTCCATTAAACCCCCGCACATTGATCTCAGGAACACTAAAATTTAATTTGACAGGATCAAAAACATCTATTCGGCCATCCAGGTGCTGAAATTTTACATCCATGTCATTCCCCGTAATAACATCTTTATAAATTACTCTTACATTATCGAGTATTACGGAATGAATATCCATTTTCAGTGCAGCCGTATCTGTAGTGGTTGAAGTGGTGGCGGGTGTAAATGCATCAATAATAAACTGGAAATTAAAAGCAGTATCGGGCAATTGCCGTTTAACATTGGCAACAATATCTTCAAAATGAATTTCATTGACCTCCACCTGGTTGTTCAATAATTTCAGCAGCGAAATATCAACACTGATTTCTCCGCCCGAAAAAAGCGTATCCTTTTGCCGGTCTTCCACATAAATATCAGAAAGTATAACATCCCTTGGAAGCCCGATATAAATGCGACCAATTTCCACTTTAGTATCCAGTTTTGTTTCCAGGTAACTGACCACTTTTTTTCGGGCAAAATTTTGAACCGGTGGAATTTGTATGAGGATAATAATCAATAAAACCAGGATGAAAATCGCCGCTATCACCTTAACCAGGATTCTCCCGGTTTTGCGTAGGATATTCTTCCGTTTTGGCGTGGCAGGCGGGTTTGATGTCATTTCAATCTATTCCAGATATTTTAAGTGATAGAGGCTTACAATTTCACAGCTATGTATAAACACAAATAACAGGCCTTAAACCAGCATTATTATACTGGACAATATAATCCTTTAACCTGTAGATAAAATTCTACACACCTGTTAAAGTTATATCGAAATGCAGCTTTATAAAATTATAAATTATGGTTGGCAATTGATGTTTCAATCCGGCCATTAAGGCTTTTAACGTTGATCATTACCCGCTTTTTTGAAACCTGTTTTCTTCATCCATTTCACTTCTAAGGCAAAAACACCGAAATCATCGACCACTTTTCCTTTCATATAGTAAAAACCGGTCCCGGTTAATGGATTTGTTGCAGCCACATCAGGAAAATGAACCGTATCCAGCCAATCGCCTTTTTGATCAATAAAAGTTCCGAATTGCATAAACTGGCCTTTTTGGGTACGTACCGGCTTTTGGGTAATGTAATAACCAAACACTTCCACTTCTGACCCAACGAGGGATCCAAGGTCTTTAGCCATGGTAAATGAAGCAGCAGGTATATCCGTCATTGAAAAAGGATTACATAACGGGAAACCAAATAGCTCAATTTCATCCATCCCATCCTCCAAAGCAGTTTGTACAAGTTGCGGCAATTTAAAGCCAGGCGGCTGGCTGTGAAATAATTTACCGGAGACCGGTATTTTTTCTTTCATTTTTTTATGCAGGAAATTAGCTTCCCAAAGCAACTCCTTTTTATTTTTTTTGGTGAAGCGAAAGGCCCCGGTCCTGATCAGGATATTTAATTGTTCAATACCAATGGCTGTGCGTTCTATAAAATCATGCAGGTGTAAAAAACTGCCGCACTGGTCCCTTTCATGCAAAATGCGCTGTACGGTTTTTTGATCCAGTGATTTGATATGAATAAATCCCATGTACACATCCCTGTCATATATACCCGTTAATTCAAAACTATTATTGATGCAGGGGGCATGAATCTGTGCACCTGTTCTGCGCAGCTCATGAAAATATAATTCGGTTGAATAAAATCCACCAAAATTATTGATCACAGCTACCATGAACTCCATGGGGAAATAAGTTTTCAAATAAAGACTTTGATAACTCTCCACTGCAAAAGATGCTGAATGCGCTTTTGAAAATGAATACCCCCCAAAGCTTTCTATCTGTCGCCATACTTCGGCAGTTAATGCCGGCGCATACCCACGTTCTTCACAGTTCTGAAAAAATTTATTTTTGATAGCTTCAAATTCTTTTCTTCCCCGGTACTTTCCACTCATGGCCCGTCTTAATACATCCGCTTCACCCATATCCAAACCGGCAAAATGATGCGCCACTTTGATCACATCTTCCTGGTAAACCATCACGCCATAGGTTTCCTTTAATAATTCTTCCATCTTCGGATGCAGGTATTCAATTGTATCTGGATGATGAAAGCGTTGAATGTACTGTCGCATCATTCCAGATTGTGACACACCCGGCCTGATGATGGAACTGGCTGCAACCAAAGTGATATAATCACTGCATTTTAGTTTTAACAATAATTGCCGCATGGCCGGACTTTCAATATAAAAACAACCGATGGTATCAGCCCGCCTGATCTGGTCCGCTACTTTTTTATCCTTTTTGAATTTTTCCACTTCGCGGATGTCGATGGAAATATTTTTATTTTCCCTAACCAAACGGATAGCTTCTTTAATATGCCCCAATCCTCTTTGTGAAAGAATATCCAGTTTGTATAAACCCACTTTTTCCGCCACAAACATATCTATCTGCGCTGTAGCAAAACCTTTTGGCGGAAGTTCCATCGCTGTATAATTACAAATGGGTTCTTCGCTGATCAGCATTCCTCCAGGATGAATGGATAAATGATTAGGAAAGTTCCGCAACATTTCACCATAATATAAAATATGCTTTTGATAACGGTCTTCCTTAAACGTAGCATGCGGATCATTGAGCAATTCATCGGTTTCCGCTTTGGGCAAACCAAAGACCTTTGCTAATTCCCTGATGATGATATTATGCTGGAAAGTGCTGTACATGCCTAACAGCGCCACATGATCTTTTCCATATCGTTTAAATATGTAATCAATAACCTCATCCCGGTCCTGCCAACTGAAATCGATATCAAAATCAGGTGGAGATGTACGATACGGGTTTAAAAATCTTTCAAAATAAAGATCAAGGTCAATGGGATTTACATCCGTAATCTGCAGGCAATATGCAACAATGGAATTAGCACCAGATCCTCTGCCCACATAATAAAAACCACGACTCTGCGCATAGCGGATCACATCCCATGTAATTAAAAAATAGGCATTAAAGCCAAGGCTGTCAATGATCTTTAATTCCTTTCGCACTCTTTGCTCCGCTTCCCTGTTATTTCGTCCAAAACGATATCGCAATCCATCCATGGCCAGTTTTTCCAGCAGGATCATATCATCTTTTTTGCTGGAAGAAAAACATTTTTTATTCTTATCCACATGCAGGTCTACCTGGTACGAACAACTCTCCATGATCTTCCAGGTATTGGTGATGATAAAAGAGTATTGGTTAAATGCCTGTAAAACTTTTGCCGGCGTTACAAAAAATTCATCGGGCCCGGCTATTTCAGTTTCCTGTTGCTTACTTAGAATAATATTTTTATCGACCGCTCTTAACAACCGATGCAGGTTGTAACCCTTTTTATCCTTATAAGTTACAGGCTGTAATACCACCAGTTTATTTTGCCATTTAGATGCATTGAATGAAAATAATTTATTGACCTGCGAAGGACGGACTCCGAGTAATTCATTTTCTTTTAAAGTGTGGGGCTCTTTTTTATCCAATGCATAAATCACCCAAACATTATTTGACCAGTTCTCAATTACTTCAAATATTTTTTGCTCCTGGAAATGCCTGGTTAAATATTGGTTGATCTCTGCCAGTCCCTTATTATTGCGGGCAAGCAAAATAAAAAGTAAATCATCTTCATTCCTGATCTCTGCTCCTAATACCGCATGAATATTCTGTTCCTGGCAAAATGAATAAAAATCCCACCA
>CAMPGG010000091.1 GCA_946885335.1 uncultured Chitinophagaceae bacterium | reverse complement strand
GGTGTTTCCAGGTATAACATTTTTATAGCTGGATCGGCATTCAACATATCTTCCGCTTTTTGCAGATCACGCAGATCCGTAATAATACTTTCTATGCCTAAGTCAGGCAACACATTTTGTAATATTTCTTCCGTTCCCCCATACAATGAAAAATGCGTTAATACTTTATCACCCGGTTTTAAAGTGGCTAATAGTAATGTTGTAATAGCGGCCATGCCTGAAGCATGCATCAGTGCTTTTAATTGTAACGCATTTCCATTTTCATCCTTGATGCCAAAACTTTCCATCGCTGCAATTTTTCTTTCCGCTTCTGCTGCGGTAGGATTTCCCCAGCGACTATAAATATATCCTTCTTCTTTTCCACTAAACCGGCGCATACCTTGCTCTGCATCATCAAAAACAAATGTACTCGATGCATATATGGGTACAAGATGTGCCTGGTTTGATTCTTTTAGATGACCTGCATGTATGGCTGTGGAACCAAATCCTTTTAATTCAACATCATTATCCATTTTTTATTTTTTTATATCCTTTCAAATTTAAACTCTGCAACGCAATAAAGAATCAGTCATTCAAATTATATTGTGAAAGGTTCATTTAAATTCTATTAATATGAAAGAATTACTTGCTAAATATGTTGCATACAATCTTTGGGCTAACGGAATTTTTGCAGATTTAATTTTAAAATTACCAGCCGGAGATGTGTTTAAAGAATTGCCTTCGAGTTTTAAAACCATCCAGGAAACCATTTTTCATATGTGTTTTGCTGAATCCATCTGGCGACAACGATTGATGCTTGCGGAAAGAATTATTCCTTTGAATGAGGCATTAAAAAGTGACACAACTGCTTTATGCAAAGAGTTGATCAGTCAATCAAACCAATTGCACAAATGGGTATCAGCCAAAAATGAATTGGCATTGACGCATGTTTTCGAGTACAAAAATTTGAAGGGCGAATTTTTTAAGCAACCGGTGAATGAAGTATTATTGCATGTATGTAACCATGGTACATATCACAGGGGGCAGTTAGTGAATATGCTTCGGCAATTAGGGTTTGATAAAATACCTCAAACGGATTTTTCATTCTGGTCCAGGACAAAAAAATACTGAGGAATGAATCTAAAAAATAATTTGTATGAGAAGCAAAACACTGGTAGCTGGTTTGGCAATCATTATAATTATTCTTGTTCCGGTTTTTATATTTAATAAGCAGGGTATCGAGGTAAAAAATTACAAGGACCTCAATTTTAATATGATGGATATCCGGATTTACCAGGAAAATCTTGGCGATCAAATCAAAACCGGAAACCTGGAAGATGCTGTTTGGTTATTGGAAGGGATGGACAGCATTTTATTGTTGCTGGGTGATAAGTTTCCCGAACATCGGAAACTAGGGGAGGATGGTTTTGCTTATTATTATAAAAAGGAAATGCAGCAACCTATTGCAATGATGAAACAATCCATCCGCAAACAGGATACTGCATTAGCCTTAAAAGGATATAAACTGCTGGTAAAAAACTGCAACAGCTGCCATATCAATTTAGAGATTGATAAAAAAGTATGGGAATGATGCAATTATTTTTTTGAATCATAAGCCCACTTAATCAGCGTGGCTCCCCAGGTAAATCCACCACCAAAAGCGGCTAGTACAATTTTATCGCCCTTATGCAATTTGCTTTCCCATTCCCATAAACATAAAGGAATGGTTGCCGCTGTGGTGTTGCCATATCTTTCAATATTCAACATCACTTTATCCTGCGATAAGCCCATACGGTTTGCAGTGGCATCAATAATTCTTTTATTGGCCTGGTGTGGTACCAGCCAGGCAATATCATCACCAGTTAAATTATTTCTTTCCAATAATTCAGCACTTACATCAGCCATACCTTTAACGGCAAACTTAAAAACCGGCTGACCATCCTGGAATATAAAATGTTGTTTGTTGGTAACCGTTTCAATAGATGCGGGATTTAAAGAACCACCTGCTTTTTGGTATAAATATTCACGGCCAACACCATCACTTTTCAATAAACTATCCTGGATACCATAACCTTCTTCGTTGGGTTCTAATAAAACACAACCTGCAGCATCACCAAATAAAATACAGGTTGACCGATCCGTATAATCAACAATGGCGCTCATTTTATCGGCACCTACAATAACAACTTTTTTGTAACGGCCGCTTTCAATCAATGCTGTGCCTGTGGTAACGCCAAATAAAAAGCCTGAACAAGCAGCATTCAGATCAAATCCCCAGGCATTCGTTGCACCGATTTTATCACAGATAATATTGGCTGTTGCAGGAAAAAGCATATCAGGTGTAACCGTGCAACAGATCATGCAATCAATTTCACTGGGATCAATACCTCTTTTGCGGCAAAGTTCAAGAACAGCTGGTGCACCCATATCAGATGTAGCCAACCCTTTTCCTTTTTGAATCCTTCTTTCAGAAATACCGGTCCTGCTTTTGATCCATTCATCATTTGTTTCCACCATTTTTTCCAGGTCGGCGTTGGTCAGTTTATCTTCTGGTACAAATCCCCCGACGGCTGTAATGGCCGCATTGATCTTATTGCTCATCTTGTAAAGTTATTTTTTTAAAATGGCCAAAGGTACATAAGAAATGGTCAATGCAAATAACGTACACTAACATCTTTATTTTCACAATGTTTCTAATTATAAAAAATTAGTAAATCAAAATGGCAAAAAATAAAGTTCTGCCTATTTTCGCAATCTTATGATTGCATATTTAAAAGGAAATTTTACTTATAAAAGTCCAACCAGTGTTCATCTTGATGTTAACGGGCTGGGTTACGAAGTACTTATTAGCCTGAACACTTATTCTAAAATTCAAAACCTGGATGCCGGATTATTACACACGCTTCTATTGATAAGGGAAGATGCTCATATTTTATACGGGTTCTTTGACCAGGCGGAAAAAGAAATGTTTTCCCAATTGATCAGTGTTTCAGGTGTTGGAGCTTCTACGGCTCGTATGATGCTGAGTTATATGAAACCCGATGAACTGGCGAGGGCAATCGTTAATGGAGAAACAAAAACGTTGGAAGGTATTAAAGGTATTGGGAAAAAATCGGCAGAAAGATTGGTCGTGGAGCTGAGGGATAAATTAGCTAAACAACCGCTTGGATCAAATATTTCGCCGTTGAAACACAATACTTTACAGCAAGATGCGTTGAATGCTTTGTTGGCGTTGGGCATACAACGGCAGGCTGCTGAACAAGCCGTTCAGAAAGCAACCGCATCTCAACCCGATATGCCTGTAGAAGACATTATCAAAAAGGCACTTCGTACCTTATAATCCACTATTACAGTAACTAGTAACTAATTGTCAGGAGAAAATAATTTGAAGCCCAGGACCAGCTACATAATTAGTATGTTGGTAATAACCAGCATACTGACGCTAGGATTATTTACGTATGCCCATGGCCGTAATACCAATGGAGCACCCAACGGTTTTCCCCCATCCATTTTTACTGATACAATTCCTTACCCGATCTATGACCGGTATGGCGATCCATTTACCTATCCCAATCGTAACAGTTTTGATCTCAAGGACAGCTCCTTCATTAAACGTAGAATTGAATACGACCCGGTAACCAAAGAATATTATATTATGGAGAAGATCGGTAGCCGTTATTACCGCACTCCAATGACTTTTTCCATGAATGAATTCCTGGAACTGAAAGGCCGGCAGGATGAAGTTGAATATTTTAGAAAAAGAGCAGGCTTACTTTCGGATCTTAACCGGCGTTTATACAAACCAAAATTTTCATTTCGCAATGATTGGGTTAATCGCATCATGGGAGTGGGCAAAGTGGAGATCAAGCCAAATGGTTATGTTGATATCATGGCGGGCTACCAGGGACAGAATATTAAAAATCCAACCTTACCGGAAAGAGCCCGTAAGAATGGCGGCTTTGATTTTAATATGAATAGCCAGTTGCAGGTAGATGCAAATATTGGTGATAAACTAAAATTGCCCATTAATTATAATACACTGGCCAACTTCGATTTTGAAAACCAGTTAAAATTGGATTATCGGGGCAGGGATGACGAAATTTTAAAACTTTTCCAGGCAGGTAATGTAAGTTTTGCCAACAAAGGAACCCTGATTCCTGGTGCTCAATCTTTATTTGGAATAAAAACCCAGCTACAGTTTGGTAAATTATTTGTTACCGGTATACTTGCTAATCAACGTTCTCAAAGACAATCATTAGGATTGCAAGGTGGAACGGCAACCCAGGATTTTAGTTTACGTTCTGATGAATACGAGGAAAACCGCCACTTTTTGGTAGCCCAGTATTTTCGCCACCGGTATAATAAAGCGATGAGCACCCTCCCGGTGGTTCAATCGAATGTACAGATACTAAGAACGGAAGTGTGGGTAACAAACAGAACAGGAGCTACAACTGACACCAGGGATATCGTTGCTTTTATGGACCTGGGTGAAGGATTTCCATATAACAATAATTGGACTGGCACGGGAGATTCGTTACCCAGGAATGGAGCCAACGATCTGTATCAAACATTATTAAATACACCCGATAGCCGTAACTCAACACAGGTTCAAAGGGTAATGACCAGTCTGGGTTTGCAACCTGTACAGGATTTTGAAAAAACATTTGCCAGGAAACTCCAGCCATCCGATTATTTTATCAATGAAAGAATCGGGTTTGTTTCCCTGAATCAGCCACTACAGCCTGATGAAGTTTTGGGTATTGCTTATCAATATACTTACAATGGAAAAGTATACCAGGTGGGTGAGTTTAGCCAGGATGTTCCACCAGACAGTACCGGAAATGCACAGAAAGTATTGTTCTTAAAATTATTAAAAGCTACATCACAAAGACCCAATTTGCCATTGTGGGATTTGATGATGAAAAACGTTTACTCTGTTGGATTTGGTCAATTGGAACGCCAGGATTTCCAGTTAAATCTATTATACGAAGAGCCAAGCCTGGGCGAAAAAAGATATTTACCGTTAGATTCCGTTCTTCCCCAATACAAAGGCATTCCGCTATTAAATTTATTAAACCTTGACCGGTTAAATAATCAAAATGACCCGCAACCTGATGGTGTTTTTGATTATATCGAAGGATATACTGTGATCCCTTCTCAAAGCCGGATCATCTTCCCGGTACTTGAACCTTTTGGTCGCGACCTGGAATATGTTTTCCCAACCCAACAGATCAAAGATCGTTTTGTATACTATCCTTTATATGATACCATTAAAGCAATCGCCCAAACCTATGCCAATTTAAATCGCTATAAAATTGAAGGAAGGTCGCGGTCCGCAACATCAGGCGATTACCAGTTAGGATTTAATATTCCTCCTGGATCTGTAACGGTGACGGCTGGTGGACAAATATTAAGGGAAAATATAGATTACGAGATCAATTATGACCTCGGAAGCATGCGCATCATCAACCAGGCAATTATTAATGCGGGTTTACCGGTGCAGGTTCAGTATGAAAATAATGCGACGTTTGGTTTGCAGCAACGAAATTATATGGGGCTGCGGCTTGATTACCTGGTAAACAGGAACCTGACAGTTGGAGGAACTGTTGTAAGATTGGGTGAAAGGCCTTTCTTCACCAAAACAACTTATGGTGACGATCCTATACGCAATACCATGGTAGGATTGGATTTTGATTACCGCAATGAAATTCCACGATTAACCAAGTGGCTTGATAAACTTCCATTTTATTCTTCAAAAGTACCTTCTGCCATTAATGCATATGCCGAAGCAGCCTGGTTAATTCCCGGCCACGCACCACAAATTGGAAAGGGTGGGGAAGGTCTTAGTTATATTGATGATTTTGAAGGAACCCGGAGCAGTATTGATTTAAGGTTCCCGCTGATCAGTTGGACAATGGCTTCAACCCCACAGAAAAATGGTTTATTCCCAGAGGCTGACCTGATCAATGATCATGCATATGGTTTTAACCGGGCAAAACTTGCCTGGTATAATATTGAACCCGTTTTGCAGGAAAGAAGAAATGTAAACAACCCACTTCGCAACGATCCTAATGAACTGTCAAAGCCTGAAACACGCCAGGTGTTGCAGCAAGAGATTTTTCCTAAAAGAACCAACGATTTTGGCCAGGGCTTACTGACCACTTTCGATATGGCTTATTATCCCCGGGAAAAAGGTCCATACAATTTTGAATCAAGAATGAATCGTATTGATGACAATGGGCAACTCTTAAATCCAAAAGAAGCATGGGCGGGAATAATGCGTCATATTGACCAAACAGATTTTGAAACCAGCAATATTGAATTCATTGAATTCTGGATGCAGGATCCATTCATTAATAAACCATTTAGTTCGGGTGGTAGTTTATATTTTAACCTCGGAAATATTTCTGAAGATGTGCTGCGCGATGGTAAAAGATTATATGAAAATGGTTTGCCGGCACCCAATTTTAACAGCCCTGTTGATACCAATACCGTTTGGGGACAAGTACCACTGAATCCATTACAGGTAACCAATGCCTTTAGTAATGATCCCGGCGACAGGCCCTTCCAGGATGTTGGTTTTGATGGCTTAACAGATGAAGAAGAGGCTGTTAAATTCGCACAATACCTGCGTAACCTGGAAATGACTTTTGGGGCTAATTCAACTGTTTACCAGCAAGCTGCAGCAGATCCGGCCGGTGATAATTTTTTACCATACCGGGATGCTGTTTACGATCAGCAAAATGCAGGTATCCTTCGCCGTTATAAAGATATCAACAACCCGCATGGAAACTCACCTTTGGCAGGTGCGGAAGATCAGTTTACCAATGCATATACCATGTATCCCGACCAGGAAGAATTGAACCGGGATAATACCATGAATGAAGTGGAAGAATATTTTGAGTATAAAGTTGACCTGGCACCGAACATGCAAACAGGTACAAACTTTATTACTGATGTTAGGGAAGTTAATGTAACACTTGCCAACAATACTAACCGGTTAGAAAAATGGTACTTGTTCAGAATTCCTATTTCAGCATATCATCAAAAAGTAGGTAATATTCCCGATTTTAAATCCATTCGTTTTATCCGGATGTTTTTAACTGGTTTTGAAGATACCGTGGTTACCCGTTTTGGTAAACTTGAACTGGTGCGCAACCAATGGCGGAAATTCACTTACGAAGTTGACACTACCGGGAATTATAAACCATTACCACCAAATGATCCGGCTGCAGTAAATGTGTTAGCCGTTAACCTGGAAGAAAATGACCAGCGGGATCCAATCATATATGTACAACCTCCTGGCATTGAGCGCCAGCAACAACTGAGTAATAACAATGTGCAATTATTACAAAATGAGCAATCATTAAGTTTAAAGATCTGCGATCTGCCAAAAGATGAAAGCCGGGGTGTATTTAAAACATTCAATCTTGATCTTCGCCAGTACGGTAAATTATCCATGTTCATTCATGCTGAATCAGTAAGAGGTTATACGCAGTTGGATGATGGAGATCTGAATGCAGTGATCAGGATAGGAAGTGATTTTGTAAGTAACTATTATGAAATAAAAATTCCATTAAAGATTACCCGGTTTGGTGCAACGGATTCATTAGAAATATGGCCCGAAGAAAATAATCTTGATCTGGCTTTGAATGAATTAACGCGTTTAAAATCACGCCGTAACCAGGGTGGCGTTTCTCCTTCCAAATACTATAGTGAATTAAGACCTGATGGAAGAACTTTTGCCATTTTGGGTAATCCGAATTTAGGAGAAGTAAGAGGTATGCTGATGGCTGTGCAAAATGCAAAAAAGGAATTTGTTTGTACAGAAACCTGGTTCAATGAATTACGACTTTCTCAATTAGATGAAGAAGGTGGATATGCGGCCATTGGAAGGGTAGATCTTGCATTGGCAGATTTGGGAAGTTTAAGTTTATCAGGAAGCGTTCGTAGCAGTGGGTTTGGTACATTGGAACAAAGGGTGAATGAAAGAAGCCGGGAAGATTTTAACCAGATTGATCTCTCATCAAACCTTGATCTCGGAAAATTATTACCCAGGGAAGCAGGTATTACCATTCCTGTTTATGCGGGTGTTAGTCGTACAACCAGTACACCTGAATATGATCCTTATGACCTGGACATCAAATTAAAAGAGAAGCTGAATGATGCGCCAAACGATAAAAAGGATTCTATTCGTGATGATGCGGTGGATGTGATGACCATCAAGACTGTCAATTTTACCAATGTAAAAAAGATCAAAACAAATAATAAGCCTGCAAAGATCTGGGATATTTCGAATGTGGATTTCAGTTATTCGCATACAGTTTCGGAACGACATAATCCTTTGATTGAAAGTGAAGAGATCAAACGTACAAGAGGTGCTGTTGGATATACATTTGCACCACAGCCAAAAGTGATAGAGCCATTTAAAAACATGATCAAGCCAAGTTCTAAATGGCTAGCGTTGATCAGGGATTTCAATTTTAATTATTCACCTGCATTATTATCATTCAAAGCAGATGTGTTCAGGCAATTTGGTGCCATCAGGCCAAGGAATGTTGGTGGTGATGATAATTATAAAATACCTGAAACCTATGACAAGTATTTTACGTTCGACAGGTTTTATACTATGCGCTGGAATCTTACAAGGTCTATCACATTAGATTATAACGCAGTGAACAATGCACGGATCGATGAACCATTTGGCAGAATTGATACAAAAGAGGAAAAAGATTCCGTTCGGGAGAATTTATTTAAAGGAGGAAGGAACACGCATTTTCACCAGGATATTGGTGTTAGTTATAATCTGCCTATGCAAAAAATTCCTTTCCTTGACTGGACTTCTGTAAGGGCAAGCTATGTTGCCAAGTATGATTGGATAGGAGCCTCTTTACTTGCCAAAGGTTTAGGTAATACTTTGTTGAATGGGAACACAAAAAACATAACAGCTGATTTCAATTTTGACCAGCTTTATAATAAATGGAATTTATTAAGATCATTAAACAGTACCGGACCGGTAAATAAATTACCTAAGGATACATCAACCGTAAAAAAACCAAGGAACCCTAACGATCCGATACAAATTGCAGGTGTTCCTAAATTCTTTGGTCGCATTTTAACTTCAGTAAAAAGAATTGGTATTCAGTATACCGAAGACCTGGGAACATTATTGCCAGGTTATCTTGACAGCACGAAATTTTTAGGTCAGAATTTCAACAGCATGGAACCTGGGTTCGATTTTATACTGGGCTACCAGCCAGATACAAACTGGATCAATAATGCAGGTGCCAAAGGTTTACTTACCCGCGATCCTTTATTTAATTCTTTGATTCAACAAAGATTTAATCAACGATTAAATATTACCGCGCAGCTAAGTCCTATTCGCGATTTGAATATTGATTTGAACCTCGATAAAACATACGATAAACAATACAGTGAATTGTTTAAAGACACATCGGGTACCGCTGGATTGGAAAGATATAATCCATTTGCAACCGGAAGTTTCAGTATGAGTTATATCTCATACCATACCATGTTCACGAAGTTTGATCCCAATGAAGTTTCTGAGACCTTTAAAAAATTTGAAGAGAACAGGGCGATTTTATCCGAGCGTTTAAGTAATCAAAATCCTTATCCTGGAAACGATGCAAAAGATCCTACTGATCCTGATTATTATATTGGGTATGGCCGATATGCACAGGATGTTTTGATACCGGCTTTCATTGCTGCATACACCGATAAGAGTCCGTTGGAGGTTGGTTTGCTGAAGAATTCAAATCCTGATTTAAAATCAAATCCATTTGCTGCATATATTCCAAAACCTAACTGGAATATTTCTTATAGTGGTTTAAGCAGAATTCCGGGATTGGATAAAATATTTACAAACTTCACTATCCGCCATGGGTACAATAGTACGCTGAGCATGAATAGTTTTAATACGGGCTTATTGTTCCAGGATCCGTTCAGGGTTGGGTATCCTTCTTTCCGCGATACACTAACGGGTAACTATATCCCATATTTCCTGATTCCGAATATTACGATCAGTGAAGCATTTACGCCGATGATTGAGCTGGATATGACATTTACCAATCAATTGTCAACCCGTTTTGAATTCCGTAAATCACGTCAATTGAGTATGAGTTTGATCGATTATCAATTAGCGGAAAATCGTTCTACAGAATATACCTTGGGAATGAACTGGCGTAAGAGAGGTTTGCCAATCCTGCGTAACATTTCTATAGGTAAAAAAGGGTTGAAGCTTGATAATGATGTTACATTCCGTTTTGATTTTTCGTTACGGGATGACGCAACGGCTAACAGCAAACTGGATCAAAAAACTGCTTTTGGTACGGCTGGACAAAAAGTGATCCGCATTGCTCCTTCTATTGATTATGTTTTCAATAGTCGAGTAAATGTCAAATTGTTCTTTGAGCAGAACCGCGTTATTCCTAAGATCAGTTCATCCTTCCCGGTTACCAATACAAGAGCCGGTATGCAGATAAGAGTTGCCCTTAATTAATTTTAAATCACATCATCCAGGCTATTTTGTTTGTAAATGTGTAACCAGTTTTTAGTTATGGTAGTCTGAGTTTGGAAACATAGGTTATGCAATCTAAACTTTGTACAGTTTCCTTATTCTGTTCATTTCTTGTAAATACTTTTTTGCTGAATGCTCAGCAAGATAAATTTAAACATCCTGGTTCCATTCAGGATGTTCACGTTGTTTATACTTACCAAAAATCAAATTGGGATGGTAGCAACGCCTCACAAGTATTCCTGTATATAAAAGATACTAACCAGCTGGAGTCATTTAAATGGAATGAAGGTGAAAGTTGGTCAACGCTTGTTTCAGCCGCTTTCGACTGGAATAAGTTTGTAGTAAACAAAATACAAAATCACAGGATTGATATGCAAGGAAATAAAACATTGGTTGCAGAACTAAATTTAGAATCAGCCAATAAAATAAAATTTCAGATTGGAGATTTCCAGGATTCTATGATCCTTGTTGATCCGTTCTGGCACAGCTATGATTTTGATTTTGCCAGTATTGGTTTTGCATGGCGGGCATTAATTGAAAAGAAAGATTCATTTTCATTCCATATCGCTGATGCTGCATTAATAAATAATAAACCCGGGTTTGAAAACAAAGGCAAAGTGCAGGTGGAATTTTTAAAAGAAGAATGGCTAAATGGAAAGCAGTTATTAAAATATAAAATTGATGGCCAGGGTTTGCAAAATAAAGGCGGATTTATTTGGGTAAATCCTGGCAAGAATTATATGATTGAATTATTCAAAATAGAACATCCGGATGAAGAAGGATATGTAAACGGGCAATTGAAACTTTTAAAAACAGAATATTTATCACCGGCAGAATGGGAAAAATTTATTCTTAAAAAGATGAACGGTAATTAATAAGTTGAAGAATATTGCA
>CAMPGG010000090.1 GCA_946885335.1 uncultured Chitinophagaceae bacterium | reverse complement strand
TTCAACACCGCTGTTTTCCATATCTGCAATATTGCCAACAGGAGCTGATGAAACACCAACATAACCAGGTATACGGATTGGCCGTAAAATGCCTGAAGTAACTTTTTTGTAAAAGTCCATGGTAATATTGAAGTTGCGCAAGAACGTTGCATCAAAACCAATATTTGCTTGTGAGGTTTCTTCCCAGCGCAGATCAGGATTGTCAAGTGAAGTTGGCGCATATCCGGTTGTAATGGTTCCGGAATTTCCAATGGTGTAATTAAATCCACCTGCAACGGTAGAAAGATATCCAAAATCACGAATGGCATCATTTCCTACAACACCATATCCACCTCTTAATTTAAATGTATTCACTGCATCATTAAAGGTCCAGAAATCTTCATCAGACACATTCCATCCTAATGAGAATGAAGGGAAATAACCATATTTGTTATTCAAGCCAAACCTGGATGAACCATCACGGCGAAGGATACCTGTAAATAAATATTTTCCCTGGTAATTATAATTCACCCGACCAAACAAAGAGGATAATTTATGATTGGTAAAATCATATCCTCCGGATGTTCTGTCAGCCTGTGGAATATCGAAATTGAAAGAAGCATCTTCATAACTGGTAATAGGCAGGTTAAATAAAGTAATGGAAGAACCACCACCATTATTCTCTACATATGCTCCCTGGCCCAATAATACACTGAAATCATGTTCGCCCATTTTTTTGGCGAATGATATCGTGTTCTCAATATTCCAGTTGAATGTGTTATTGATGTTTTTACCGTAATTGTTTTTGAGTACAGAATTAGTTGAACTTAAGAAAAATACAGGGGTAAAATATTTATCACCCCAAAATGCGAGTTTTCCGCCTACAGAAGATCTCACTTTGATTTCTTTTGTAATGGCAGCTTCTAGATAAGCATTACCAATCAAATCGTCAGACCAGTTATAATTTCCTAACCTGGTTTGAATATATGCCATGGGGTTTGTCATTTCCTGGCCCACGATAGAAGAAATACCATAAGGATTACCGTTAGCATCCCTGATCACCGGGTTTACACTGTATGGAGCTGAGTTTGCTACAACAGGATCCGTAACGATCAATGGTGTAATAGGATCAAGATTGATGGCAGAACTTAACGGCCCACCATATTCACTGTTTGTATTACCCAGGCCAACACCTTTCTGGTGTGAGTATCCTAAAGTTTGTCCAAAGGTGAAAATATTGGAGATTTTATGGGTAGAATTCAAACGGATACTATGCCTTGTAAAATTGGAAATATCCGTGGCAACAATTCCTTCCTGGTCCTGCAAACCAAACGAGAGGTAGAAAGTTGACCTGTCATTACCACCACTTAAACTGATTTCATGAGAGAACCTGCGGGCATCATTATTAAAAATATGATCCTGCCAGTCTGTTCCTTTGCCTAAAGCACCGAGGTCCGGGAACATCACATCACCACCACCAGCTACTGATCTTTCATTTAACAATGCACCATATTGTGTTGCATTTAAAAGATCCAGCACTCTTGCCGGTTGCGAAACACCATAAAACCCGTTATAGCTAACATTGAGCTTACCTGCTTTTCCTTTTTTGGTAGTTACCAAAATAACACCGGTAGCAGCCCTTGTTCCGTAGATAGCGGCAGATGTTGCATCTTTCAACACTTCAATAGATTCTATATCAGCCTGGTTAAGGTAACCCATAGCACCCTGGTCCACAATTACACCGTCAACAACCCATAAAGGATCATTGCCTCCGCCAAAAGTTGTGATACCTCTTACTCTGATGGTAGAAGGAGCGCCGGGTTGACCAGAATTCTGTAAAATGGTTACACCAGAAACACGTCCCTGCAGTGCCTGTTCAATACGACCGTTTGGAACTTTTTCCAAATCCTTAGCCCTTACACTGGAAATGGCACCGGTAACCAAACTTTTCTTTTGGGTACCGTAACCAACAACTACAACTTGTTCGCCGATAGATACAGCAGGTAAAAGCTGGATCGTGATGGAAGTTTGATTGCCAATGTTTACTTCTTTTTCTTCGAACCCAATATAAGAGATGATCAAAATAGAATTAGGTTCTGCCTCAATGGAAAATTCTCCATTCGAATTTGTTTGAGTACCATTTGCGGTTCCTTTTACCACCACACTGGCACCCGCTAATGGCTGCCCTGTATCGTCAGTAATCTTACCTGTAATTAAAGCCGCTATAGATTCTATAGCAGCAGCAGTTTTGATTACGGAGACTTCTTTTCTTTTTACGATGATCGTTTTTTCAGAAATGGTATAATCTAATGGCTGGTTTTTAAAACAAACATCCAGCACATCTTCAACACTTGCATTTTTTACATTCACCGAAACTCTTTTTGCTTCCTTCAAAACTTCATCAGCATAAAAGAACTGGTAGCCGGTTTGTTTCCTGATTTCTTCAAAAACTTTTTGAAGCGAAATGTTATTTTGATTTAAGGATACCTTTTGAGCGTAACCTTTGGCGCTTACCTGCAGGCAGGCAGCAACTAATAAAATCGTAGTGAGTTTCAATATCCGGAAGATTTTTTTATTAAAATCAACCTTCTTAAAACCCGATTTCAATTGAGCAGTTAAATACATAGTTTATTTGTTTGTATAATGAATGAAGTCTGGCAATTGCCGCATTCCGCTGCTAACGGAACAGGCAGTACGTTTTTGATTAATGTTTATCCATCCCTGCCGGATGGAAATACTGAATATTTATAAATCATAAATCATATTTTAATGAGAAACAATAATTTTTCTTCCTTCAATGGTAAAATTTACTTCACCGGTCAGCTCTAAGAGCTCAAACATTTTATTAGCATTTTCCGTTCGTGGAAGCTGTCCTGTAAAAGGCATTTCCACATAATCTTTATAGACAAAGTCCACATCATACCATCTTGACATTTGTCTTAATATCGTTTTCAGGTCAGCGCTTTTATATTGAAACCGGCCATTCTTCCAGGCTACTGCTTCTTCCGTATCGGCATCCTCAATCACATTTATTTTTCCATTTGTATTAATGCCTGCCTGCTGACCAGGTTGTAAAATCCTGGAGGCTTGTTTCCCTTTTGCAGGAGCTGAAACTTTCACCAATCCTTCAAGCAGTGTTGTTTTTACATCATCTTCATCTTCGTAGGCATTTACATTAAAATGGGTTCCCAGTACTTCTATTTCTACTTCTTTACCGGTTGTTGCCTGGTGTTTTACAATGAAAGGCATTTTCTTTTTTGTAGTAAGATGTTGAGGAGCTACTTCAAAATAGGCTTCGCCAGTAATTTCCACTTTACGTTCATTGCCAATAAAAACAACCGGGAAGCGGATGGATGATGCGGCATTTAACCAGACTTTTGAACCATCTGATAAGGTTACATTATATTGGCCACCGCGTGGAGTTGATATTTTATTGTAAAAGGCTTCATCATTCTGTGTTACCTGTTTCCCATTTACAGTATAAGCCAGTAATCCATTCCTTAATTTCTGCACTTTGATATTTCCTTGTATGCCAATCGTTCCGTCAGATGCGCTATCCAGTATGATGGTAGATCCATCAGCAAGGGTTAGTATCGCTTTATTTCCACCTGGCGCAATGTCATTTTTAAACTGTGGCTCGCGGGGTATATTTTTTACAATTTCCTGTTTAGGCGATTTGCTTAAATAGATGAAAAAGATACCGGCGGCAACTACTGCAAATATGACTGTAGCTGCAACACCTAATTGCAATTTGCGGCGTGATTTTACAACTTCGCGGCCAGTTTTCTCCTGTATGGTTTCCTGTAACCTGTTCCGGATCCTGGAAGAAACCTGGAATTTACTGTTATCCCTGTTCGCATTTACTTCAACATCCATATCATTAAACGAATCGTACCATTTATCTAACTGGGATTTCTCTTCGGGGGTTGCAGTACCGTTTTGGAATTTTTCAATCAGTACCAGTATGTTGTCTGGGATGTGCATATAGTATAAGTGTGTTGAAGAACACTTTGCACCTATGCACTATAAAAAAATATTTTTTTACAAGAAGAATGGATGGAGGAAAGAAAAGCGAAAACAGCGGATCAGAAGATAGAAAAGAATGCTTTGGAAGCCAATTTCAATTGCTTAAGTGCTTTATTGATTTGATTTTCAACCGTACTTGTTGAAATGTTTAATTTTTCCGCAATTTGTTTGACAGGCAAATTCTCATTTCGGCTATAATTAAAAACCAGCCTGCATCTTTCAGGCAGCCTGTTTACTTCTTTGTTGACGGTTTCTAATATTCGTTTGTAATGAAGGGATGATTCAACCGTCATTTCAACAACATGGGATTGATTGAATTCGTTTTTATACAGGCGCTCTCTTTCTTTCTTTTTAATTTTATCCAGCACCATGTATTTAACAGCGGTGGCTAAATAATTATCGAGAGATTCAATGGTGATTTCCTGCCTGTTTGCCCATAAACTGGCAAATACATCATGTACAATATCTTCTGCTGTTTCTATTTCTTTTAACCTGCAATAGGCCATAGCAAACAGTTTTTGCCAGAAACGATCATATAATTCGGTAAAGGCAATCTCATCGTTATTAGAAAGTAATCCTAACAGGTCCTTGTTATCATATAACTGGTACTTTCTCATTTGGCGCAATCACAATTTTTTATAAAGTACAATAAACTTTGGTAGTTGATTGATTTGTTTTTTATATGGCCGATACCAAACCGGTGAATTTCCGGTTTTTTAAAAATAAATAACAACAGTCACCAGTTCCTGGCCCATGCGGTATTTACAACAGCAAATTAAATGGATGGCCAGACAATAACCCTGATTTTGATCATAATTTTTTTGCAATGTATCAAGTTAATTAAAAAAATTACCAAGGTTACCGCAGGTACTGGATTAAAGACAGTATCAAATCTCAATTTGATGCTTTAACCTGCATAAATAGCCAATCAAACAGTTTTGGTTCTGCAAATGCAGGATCCCAGCTGTTATGATTTGCTTCCGGGTATAGCGTAAATTTTACTTTTGCTTTTGCTTTTTTTAGCGATTCAACCATTTTTTCAGAGTGGGATGGAGGTACTACATCATCCTTAGCCCCGTGAAATATCCACCAGCTTACATTTTTCATGTATTTTGCTGTTCCTGTATTGGCGCCACCACAGATAGGAAAAGCTGCGGCAAATAAACCGGGATTGCGATAAACCAATTCAAAAGTTCCCATTCCACCCATAGATAAACCACCAGCGTAAACTTGTTTTTCATTAACAGGATAGGTTTCCATCACATATTTAACCAGTTGATTGAGCAATTGCATGTAACGGGTAGGCTTTTCATCTTTCACAAAATGAAAGATCCTGCTTTTATCATCATACACCCTCAATACATTACTCCAGTAACTATTTGTATTGCATTGGGGAAATATTACGATTGCAGGAAATTTTTCCCGGATAGAATCTCTTAAAAATACTTTAGCGCCATGTACCAGTTGCTTTTCATTATCATTACCTCTTTCTCCTGCACCATGTAAAAAAAATATGACAGGATATTTTTTAGTATGATCATAATTCTCTGGCAACAATAAACGGTACGGTAATGTGTCCCCACCCTGCACCATCCATTTCTTTTGAAATAGAGAAAGATCCTGGCTAAAACCATTGAACAGTATTAATAACCCGATGATGGTTAAACTATATTTCTTCATCATTGCATTTTAGTTTTAATGTGAAGTATTATTATAAATTCTATGATATTAATATTTTCAAAACATCTAAAAAATAAGAAAGATGAATCCCAAAGGGATTCAATATGAATAACCCTGCATACAATGCAGGGAATGAACTACGAATAACAGAACCCTGAAAGGGTTCAACCCTTTCAGGGTAGTTGTAAACACCATTTCCTATATCTCCGGGTTGCACCCGGTGCTATTCAAATTTAATCCCTTCGGGATTATAGGCCGTACATTTTAATTTTTAATAGCTACCCCTGTATAGATTATCAATCCGGTTATTGATCGTTCTTTTTAAAGGGATCTGCAAACCATTTGTTTCTTCAAGCCATTTGAATAAATCATTTTTTAATGCCAGCCCAATTTTCCGGTAGCTGGTATCGCGAATCAGGTTATTCATTTCGTAAGGATCATTTTGCAGGTCAAATAATTCATTGATATCCCAAACGCCATTATAATAAATATACTTATACCTGTCCGAGCGAACGGCAAAAGTGGTTGGCGTTTGTGGAAATGCCGATTCCCAATAGTATTCATAAAAAACTTTATCTCTTTGCCATCCATTTGCATTTCCCTTTAACAGGTTTGAAAATGAATACCCCTGCATTTGTTTGGGCTTTGTAATGCCTGCCAGTTCAAGAAAAGTTGGGGCAATGTCCACATTCATTACTACTTTATCTACCACTGAATTGGGTTTAATCATTCCAGGTGCCCATACAAGCATCGGTACCCGCATGCTTTCTTCATAAGCATGGCGTTTATCAATCAAACCATGTTCGCCAAAAGAAAATCCATTGTCGCCCATATAAACCACCATGGTGTTTTGTTCAAGACCTTCAGCCTTTACCCAATCCAATACTTTTTCAACACTTTCATCTACTGCCTGCAACGTTTCGAGATACAGGTGATAAAATTTATCGAAGGGTATTTGTCCATGGTACATGTAATCAACTCCATGCCAGCTGTATCGCTGTTTACGAACCCAGGAAGGAATATCACTGTAATTAACTTTTGACTGCGGCGCGGTAGGGATACCGTAAAATTTACTGCTATCCGTTGCCGTTAGGTACATGCTGGGTGGTGTAATGATTGGTAAATTGGCATATTTTCCTTTATGTCTTTTGGCAGGTTCAAATTCTGCATGCACTCCTTTGTGTGATAAGTAAACAAAGAATGGTTTGTTTTTCTTTCGGTTGTTCATCCATTCAATAGCGTTACTGGTAAGAAGATCTGTAACATAACTGCCTTCCGCCTGCGGAACCACTTTTCCATTGATATTGAAAACCGGGTTTAAGTAAACACCCTGGCCGCGAAAACTTAACCAATGGTCAAATCCTGGTTGCGGCTGGTCATCTGTGTTACCCATATGCCATTTACCAAAAAAAGCAGTTTGGTAACCTTTTTCCTGCATATATTTTGGGAAAAAAACAAGATTGGCTGGCAGTGGAGCATCATTATCAACAACGGTATGACTATGTGCATACTGGCCGGTTAATATGGATGCACGACTTGGAGAACAAAGTGCTGTTGATACAAACGCGTTTTTAATATGTGCTCCTTCTTTAGCCATGCGGTCCATTCCAGGTGTTTGTAATCCCTGTATCTTATTCATAAAACCCATAGCATCATAACGGTGATCATCAGCCAAAATAAAAATGATGTTCATTTGTTTTTGCTGCGCATATAACACGTTGGTCAAAAACATGGCTATCGTTATAATTAATAAGTTTTTCATGTGCATGCGTTTTTTAGCCTGGTACTTTGTCAATGCAATCTAACAAATGAATTGTTTTTATGAATACTTTATTGCGGGGAAAGCCTGATTAAAAACCCACCCCCTGGCGCCATATTTATTTTTAATTGTTGGTTATGCATGATCGTTTGTTCAGTAATTGTATAATCGCTTCCATATGAATGTGCATTTATTCCATCCTTACAAATGGTGGCAGTATAATTTTTATTTTCAATCATATCAAGCGGTAAAATTATTTCCCTGGCGGTTTCATTATTCATACCGGCAATAAACCATTCATTATTTTTTTGCCTGGCTGTGATGATATATTCACCAATTTTTCCCTGTAAAATTTTTGTATCATCCCATGTTGCGGGAATGGAGCCCAGCAAATTCATAAAAGCGGGTTCCTTTAATCCCTGGCTGGGATTGCCACTGAATATCTGCAGTGGGCTATCATACACTGCAAACATGGCTAATTGGTGACATCGCGTACCTATACTCATAGGATTTTTTGCAATGGGTCTGAACTGATCTTTTTGCGCATTCAAAAGCAGACCGGGTTCATAATCTAAGGGTCCTGCAAGCATCCGCGTGTAAGCGATAGCCACATTATGTTCAGGTGTTGCCAATTCGCTCCAGATATTCCATTCAGCACCCAACACACCTTCATGCGTAACCGCATTGGGCCAGGTTCTGTTGAATCCTTTTGGTGGAAAAGCGCCATGAAACATTACCGTGATTTTATGATCTGCACATGCTTCTGCTATACGATGATAAAAGTTTACCATCTTCTGATCATCACGGTCCATAAAATCTGTCATGATACTTTGCACACCCCATTTATTAAATTGTTTCAAAGCACTATCCAATTGTTTATCCAGTGTAGAGCACAAGGTCCATAACATTAGTTGTATATTATGCTGCTTTGCATATGCAGTTATGGTATCCATATTGATGTTTGGATTTATATCAAACAGGTCCTTATAATTGCTCCACCCGGCATCCAGCATTATTTGATTAAATCCAAACTTCTTTGCAAAGTCAATATAAAATTTATAAGTGTCCGTATTGATCCCTGCCACAAAAGGAACATTGAATAAATTAATTCCATTGATCCATTCATCTGTTCCTTTGCCGGTTTTTACCCAGGATGGATCTGAAATTTTAGAAGGATCACTTAATAAATAAACCAGGTCATTGGCTGGCAGGTCAATATCGTTTTTAGCCACCATCACAACCCGCCAGGGCAATTTGCGAGTACCTTTTATCCTGGCAATGTAATTGGCTCTTTCTTCCACGATCAATTGTGGAAATTCACCTGCTGTCATTTTTTCTTTTATGGGATAAGGTGCAAATACCCCTGACAACATTCCGTTGTTTTGTTTTAAAAACATTCCCGGGTAGTCATTGAGGTTAGCATCTGTTATGCCCAAATGATATCCATTTTGCAGGGATACAACTACAGGTGCATAGGTGATCAGTGTATCGGGTAATGAAGTAAGAGAAATTTTCCTGTACTGGCCTTCAAAACTTGTATGGAAAATATCCCGGTCGTTTTGTTTTTCAATATGTGCATACCAGATCTGCGGTGTTGATGCAAAACTAAAATCAACCGTTTCATTCTTAACCAGGATAGAATCTTTGAAACTTGTTCCCATTCTATAAGCCATACCGTTATTGAATAAACGAAATTCAATGTTGTATGGTTGTTTGAATGTTAGGGTCAGTTGATTGTAATGATTATTCAAAACCTTGCGCCTATAAGGCACAGGAACTGGTACTGTTTCTGTTATGTGGCTGAATTTGTGCTTTTTTACAGATAATTTATCGGATAGTTTCCGGTTGCCTGAAAGTTCCAGGTCAATGCCATTATTTGTTTGAAGAACATTTCCGTCAGCATAGAGAACATAGGTTAATTTATCTTTTGTATTTACTGATAATTTTAAAGTTGAATCGGGTGAATACAAAATAAAATCCTCCTGCGAATAACTAAAGGAGCATATCATCAAACCAAAACATACGGCAAACAAACATTTCATGAAACTGGAACTTTGAAAAATTCATCTTCTATTTTACCCATTGGATCCTTGATTTTTTTACATCCTGGGAATTGGTTCCGATCATGATCATAAACTCACCGGGCTCCCAGTCATAATTCAGATCGTAATTATAGAATTTTAAATCTTCAGGGGTAATTTCAAAGCTGACCGTTTTTGTTTCACCTGCTTTCAATTCAATTTTCTGAAAACCCTTTAATTCTTTTACGGGTCTTGTTACACTGCCAACGATGTCGCGGATGTATAATTGCACAACCTCTTTTCCATCGCGGTTGCCACTATTGGTAACATCAATACTGGCGGTAAGTGTTTGATTGCCGGTAAGGTTCAAGCTGCTTAATTTCAATTCACCATAAGTGAATTTTGTATAACTCAATCCATATCCAAAAGGGTACAACGGGTCGTTTGAAACATCGAGGTAATTGCTGCGAAATTTCTGAAACCATTTTCCTTCGGGTAATGGACGGCCGGTGTTTTTATGTGCATAATATATGGGCACCTGTCCAACATTTTGCGGGAAAGTTGCAGTCAGTTTTCCGGAAGGATTTACATCGCCAAATAATACATCTGCAACCGCATAACCTGCTTCACTTCCACCAAACCAAACATTTAAAATAGCAGGTACATTTTTTTGTTCCCAGCTAAGTGCCAAAGGACGGCCTGTAAATAAAACCAGTACAACGGGTTTGCCGGTTTTTAAAAGTGCATCTAACAATCTTCTCTGTACCTCGGGAACTTCAATATTGGTGCGGCTACTTGCTTCACCACTCATCTCGGCTGCTTCACCACCTGCGAAAACGATAACATCTGACTGGTTCGCAATATTCAAAGCTTCATCCACCATTTCTTTTTCGGTGCGATTATCCCTGTTCAATGTTTTTCCAAACATGGTGGAATGTTGTTCCAATATACTGTCTTCAGTAAGGTTTGATCCCTTAGCATATAAAACTTTTGCATTGTTGCCCAGCACTTCTTTCATACCAGTAATAACAGCAGTTGCTTTGGAAAAATTTGCGGCAACACTCCAGGTACCCGGCATATTTTCTTTGGCATCGGCTAATGGTCCGATCAGTGCGATGGTTCCGGATTTTTTTAATGGTAAAATATTTCCTTCATTTTTCAGCAAGACAAAACTCTCTGCAGATATTTTCCTGGCTTCCTGCCTGTGTGCATTTGAAAAAACTTCATTTTTTGCACGTTCGGCACTTCCATACCGATACGGATCTTCAAATAATCCTAATTTATATTTTGCTTCCAGGATGCGCCGGCAAGCAGTTTCAATTTGTTGCTGCGTAACTTTTCCCTCTGCTAAAGATTTTTTTAAAGTAGTTAATAAACCTTCACCAACCATATCCATATCCACACCTGCATTCAATGCCATGGCTGAAGCAATTTGCAGATCACCCACACCATGATCTATCATTTCATTGATGCCTGTATAATCCGTTACAACAAAACCATCAAAGCCCCATTGGTTTCTCAATACTTCCGTCAGCAACCATTTATTACCGGTAGCGGGTATGCCATCCACTTCGTTAAAAGAAGCCATCACGCTGCCAACACCTGCATCTACTGCAGCTTTGTATGGTGGCAAATAATCATTGAACATGCGCTGGCGGCTCATATCAACCGTATTATAATCCCTGCCAGCTTCAGATGCGCCATATAATGCATAGTGTTTTACACAAGCCATCAAAGTATTGTTTTTTGAAAGATCATCCTGCTGGTATCCTTTAACCATGGCTTTTGCAATTTGAGAACCGAGATAGGGATCTTCACCATTGCCCTCGGAAACCCTTCCCCAGCGTGGGTCACGGGAAATATCAACCATCGGAGAAAAAGTCCAGTTGATGCCATCGGCACTGGCTTCCTGTGCAGCAATTTGTGCACTGCGTTCAATTAAATTCATATCCCAGGTGCAACTTAAACCTAACGGTATAGGAAACACGGTTTCGTAACCATGAATGACATCCATTCCAAA
>CAMPGG010000089.1 GCA_946885335.1 uncultured Chitinophagaceae bacterium | reverse complement strand
TGTGTATTCTTCATTTCGTTTGCTGCCATTTAATTTATTTATCCAGATAAAAAACATCCCTTCAAGTCAACTTCATGAATACAAGATGAAAATAAATATGATTTTTATTTTACAATTGTTGTGCCACGGGTTTTGAATGCATAAGCATCACCATCCAAAGGCATAAAATTTGTAAGATTATATAATAAAATTTTGATTATGGAGACGACGATGCAATCAACATATGACAGGGTCAGGAATAGTACGCCGGATTCTATCAACCAGAAAATAGATCAAAAAACACAACAGAATATTCAGTATTATTCTATGCAAAATGAAATGGTCATTAAATCAAGAATAAAAGAACTGGATCATGAATGGGATATTGAACGGGTGCTTGCATTGAATGCATCATTGTTTGCTTTGACAGGTGTAATACTGGGAGCTACTGTCAATAAAAAATGGCTGATATTGCCTACAGTAGTAACTGTATTTTTAGCACAACATGCTATTCAAGGCTGGTGTCCCCCATTACCATTATTCAGAAAAACCGGTATTCGTTCCAGGAAAGAAATTGATAAGGAACGTTATGCCCTGCTAGAAACCCTGGAAAACCGGAAAGCATTGGATGATGATCGCCTTTAATTAAATTGTTAATTCTTCAATCTTTTCCGATACAAAAAGAAATTTTATAATAGTGGCTTATTCACCCAAAACACTTTTAACTCAATTGCATTAATCGCTCATTATAGATATTTTCTCCTTCTCTCAATACAATTTTTACGAGTGTTTCAAGATCAGCATAGTTAGTTCTGAAATTAACGATGCAAACCCGCAGGCAATATTTTCCATCGACAATGGCATTACTCAAAAAAACTTCACCACCAGCCTGTAAACGATTAAGTAATTTTTCATTTAACTCATTCAAATATTCAGCGTTTTCATTTATGGAAGGAACAAACCTGAATGTCGTAATACTCAGATTATGTGTAATGGCTTCAATATGTTCTGTTTGTTCAATTAATTCATAAAGCGATTTTGCTAAATGAATATCCTTCCGGATCATTGCGGCTAATCCATTTCTTCCAACCTGTTTCAAAGACATCCAAACTTTCAAAGCCCTGAACCCTCTTGAATTCTGCATACCGTATTCATGAAAATTCACAGGAGCATCCTCACCATTACCGCCGAAATTATAATACTCCGGTGTAAAACTAAAAGCATCATGTAAATGACGTGGATTTTTTACCAGGATACAACCAGCTTCCAGCGGACTATATAACCATTTATGCGGATCCAATGCAATTGAATCTGCTAATGAAAGTCCTTTAAATTTTTCGGCAAGTTCAGGCAAACAAGCTGCCGGTGCGCCGTATGCGCCATCAATATGAAACCATAGATTTTCTGCGTTACAGAAATCAGCAATTTCATTGAGCGGATCTATTACGCCTGTTGAAACAGAACCGGCATTTCCAATGACCAAAAATGGTTTATGCCCATATTCTTTATCTTCTTTAATCATTTGTTTTAAATGGATAATGTTCATTTGCTGATCATGCAAACAATCAATCCAACGAATAGAATCCGTACCATGACCGAACAAATCAGTGGCCTTATGAATCCATGTATGCGTTCCCTTTGCGCAATAAACGGTGTAGCGTCTTTTTTCATTATACCCTGTCGTATTTTTTGATGGATCGATAGTTATTTCCGGCAAACCATCTTTTCTGATATCACCCTCTATTTTATTTTTCCTGCCTGCTAAAAATCCCAGGAAATTTGCCATATTACCACCACTCACAAACAGGCCACCACTGTCTTTTGGAAAACCAATTAATTCTGCCAGCCATTGAATGGTTTGCTTTTCTATTTCTGTAGCCATAGGCGATAAAGCAAATGCGCCAACATTAGCATTTACGGATGCCGCCAGCAAATCTGCCAATGCACCTATGGGTGCACCTGATGAAGTGATGTAACCCCAAAATTTTGGATGCCCGTTAAACAATGAATGATCAAAAAGCAGTTTCGTTGCTTCGTTTATTATTGTAACAGTGTCCTCCCCTTTCTCTGGCAGCGAAAGATCTCCGAGCAGCATTTGTATATCCCTGGGTTTGGCTCCTGTAGTAACTTTTTTATCTGGAAGATCTTCGAGAAATGAACTGATTTGATCTACCAATATATGACCAGCATTTTTAAATTCATTAGCCGGCATATTTAATGAAGGCGTCTCATTGATCATCTTGTCCATCTGGTAAGTTTTTATCAAAGAAAAAATAGGTTGAATATAGAAAGCTATTTTCCGGGAAGGACTGCATTTAAATTTAATATTATTTCACGTTATTCGATGCAGTTTGAATCTTTATAAATTTTGAGTGAATAAATTATGTAAGCTGTTGCATTAGTATTAAAAATCTTCCAATAAATAAAAAAGGCCATCGCTTAAGATGACCTCCTTTAATAATGATGATTAATACTTTGTTATTGCTTTTCCAATACGATTTTATAAGAACCAAAACCACCGGCGCCAACGGTATGGGATAAAATAACGCTAACAACACCATCACATGGAGCAACAAAATTATCAACACTTGGAACAGATTGTACAGATATAGGACCATATGGCCAACTGGCGCCGCCATATCCATCTCCATAAACCTGCTTTGTAACAGAGACGGAATTATCTGCCGGGTTTACCTCCACGATAATTGGTTTTGCGTTATCCGCAGGATAGGTAAATGAAAATTTCGTGTCATCAATTTTTATTAATTCTACAACATCACCAGCGCCATAATCGCCCCATTCATCATCCACAACAACAAAATTTCCCTGGTACTGTTCCGGGTCATAGGCACATACAGCACCGTAACGAATAAATGTGCTGGCGCCGGGTTGTGCCGCTACACCAGAAGCATGTGCTACACCAACTGCAGGAAAAGCATGGTATGTTCTTCCATTCAGAACAATGTTTGCTCCAATATCAAAATAGTCACCTAACTCAATAGTTTCATTAAACAAAGTTTCAAGTTGTGTCCCTGTAATGGTTATGGAAGTTGGATAGGTTGTTACTGTTTCAACTTGTTTTACTACAGACTTATCCCCGTTTTTTATAACTACGATATCCATTTTTTCCGGCGGTGCATCATTGTCAAAGAACAGATCAACAGTGAATGTACCACTGAAAGCAGCAGGATCCACTGCATCAATTACCTGGTCGGTACTTGCATCTTTTAATATTAATGGTGTTGGAACTTTTATCAATTCTGGAAGTATGGGATTATCTTCTTTCCGGCAACTGTTGAAGAAAACAGCCAACAAACTGAATATAAAAAGATAACTAATTGCTTTTTTCATTTGATCAATTTTATTTAATGAATGCTGTGATTTGATCTACAGGTAAATAATTTTTTATTGATTTAAGGGATCCAGAAAACTTTATAAGCTGATAGATCCGTTTTTTGTGGTGGTGAATTGGGATTGGTTTCCAATTCGCCCTGGGACCATGGAAGCGTTAATGGAAACGAACGACTTGATTGCACAGGAACAGACTTTTGTGCACCAGGATTTACAGGATCACCATTGATCGGAGGTTGCACTCTTCCACCCGGCGCCATTGTTGGATCCAAAGGATTAAATACAACCGGGTAACCCGTTCTCCTGATATCTGTATACTGGTCAACCGCACTACCCACACTTGAAATCCATTTTTGGGTCATGATGATTTCCAGTTTCTTTTCATTTGAGGCAGCATTGTAATCATCCATTACTTCACTGATATAATCATCCATTTCAGGTGTGTTGAAGATGTCAGGTACACTTTGTGTTGGGCTAACAAAATTTTCAACCACGTAATCAATCTGCCTGAACGATTCGGTGATTGCTTCTTCCAGCACTGCTCCTGCATCGCCTGATACCAGTCCTGCATTTATCAATTCTGCTTCCAGGTATAACCTGTCGGCATAAGTGATCATACGGTACGGAGCGGCACCTGTTCCACTGGCACTGCTTGCAATGGTTGCGGAGCCATCATCGTATTTACCACCTACAGGGTAAATACCTAACATGCTGATTGTATTTTGCTGGCTCCTGTCCCGGTCAGGACCAACAGAACCAAAATAAATGGAAACAAAAGGACCATCACGGTATTCTGTTTGGTTTCCCTCTCTTGTAGCTTGTGAGGGAGCAATTTGATTGTAGATATAATAAGGGATGCGTGGATCTTCAATGCCAGTAAATATTCGCTGGTTATAACCTTTTAAAATTTCATAAAACCATGGACTCACATGATTACTGCGCTGTGATGCAAAATAGGTAGCGAAGCCTGGATTACGGTCATCAGTAGCCTCATTTATACCGTAAGGAATTAAAAAGCTTTCGTCAACAGAACTGATCAAATTTGATGGTGCACTGAGTAGCTGGTTAACTTCAGCAGAAACATCTTTCACTTTCCTGATTTGCGTATACAATTTCAATTTTAAAGTATTCGCTGCTTTTTCCCAGTTGGCCAGGTTACCACCATAAATTAAATCATCATCACCTGGTGTAGATGCATTGGTTGCCGTAGTATTATTGAGATCTGCAATACCACTGTTTATGATATTAAAAATGCTGTCGTAGATAGCTGCATCATCATCAAACTTTGGATAATAAATTCCTTCATCCAGCCTGTTGGCTTCAGAAAATGGCACATCACCAAATACATCAACCAGTTGACTGAACGTGTATGCTTTTAGTATTTTAGCAATACCAGCATATTGTGTATTCTCCGCAGCTGTTGATCGCTCAATAATATCATCCAGGTTATTTAATACGCCAAATACAGGAGTTGTTGCACCGGGCGGCGGTGAAGTAGCATATAATTTTGACCATGCCAAACCCAGGTAAAATTCATTGCCTGTTGCTCCGTACTGGTCAGGCTCTTCACGGGTTGAAACCTGGTGTGTATAAACAGAAAGTATTTGAGAAAGCCCTCCATTATCTTCACCCAATGCAAGTGCATCTCCCAATGTTCTTTGTGCCCAGGGTAATAATTTTGATACTTCAATCGCCGTCGGGTTGTTTGGATCTGTATTGATGTCAAGAAAATCTTTGTTACATGATACAGTGAACAACACCATCACTATAAATAATATTTTTCGGATCATTTTATAACTTTTTTAAATGGTCAAAAATTTACATTGAGGTTAAATCCAAATCGCCTGGTAGTTGGCGCCGCAGATAATTCTATTCCCTGTGTTGAAGAAGAACCGTAACTGTTTACCTCGGGGTCAAAATTTGTATACCTCGGCATGTTGGGTGCAAGATGCCAGAGATTTCTGCCCGATAAGCTTACTGTAATACCTGAAATTGGAATTTTAGTAAACAAGGATCTTGGTAATTCATACCCGATCGTTACTTCTCTCAAACGATAAACAGTTGCATCATATACATTCCATTCTGTTGATGAATTGATGGCAAAAGATCCGGCACCACCACCTGAAGAAAAATAAAGATCATTGGTTGTAATGACAGTTTCGTTTGGTATTTTTTTACCACCGTCTAAAATGGGTTGCTGCGTATTTGCATCACCGTATACACCCGGAATGACCCATGCAGCTTCCCTGTCCCTTGTATCTTTTGTAACACCTCGTCCTAATAATGAACTGACTGTAACTGAGTACAGGTCTCCACCTTTTGTCATATCCCAAAGTGCACTAAGAAATAAACCTTTGTATGAAAGCGTGTTGTTGATACCTAATTTCCAATCAGGATTAGGATTACCAACCATTGCTTCATCTGAAGCTTCAATGATCCAACCGGTTGCAGGATCAATTAATAAATTGCCTTCATCATCCCTGGCAGAAACAGTTCCACGCAGGTAACCGAATGGCATACCTGGTTCAAGATAAGGCCCGATACCCGTTAGTACACCTGCTAATTGAATCCGGTCAACACCACTGGTTAATTCTGTTACTATATTCCTGTTACGTGTAAAAATTCCTCTTACATCCCAGTTAAAATTTTCTGTTCTTACCGGGCGCACTAATAAATCAATTTCAATTCCGGTGTTCTCAATGCCTCCAAAATTTTCTACTCTAAATTCATACCCTGATGATGGCGGCATAGCGATAGCTGCAATCTGGTTGGTTGAATTTCTTTTATACCATGTAAAATCCACCTCTGCCCGGCGTTTAAAGAAACTTAATTGCGTTCCTAATTCAATTTCTTTTGTAAACTCGGGTAACAGGTCAGGGTTATTGAATGTTCTTGGAAGAGATGCTGTTGATTGTCCAAGAAAATTTGGATTTAATGTATACACTTTTTGCAGTTGATACGGATCGGCATCTCTACCAACCTTAGCCCAGCCTGCTCTTATTTTTCCATAGTCAAAAAAATCACTTTGTATATCGAAAGCATCGGTAAATACAAATGATCCCGACACTGATGGATAAATATACCTCCGGTTTTCTTCAGGTAAAGTTGAAGACCAGTCGTTCCTTACAGTGGCTGTAAGGAAAGCAAAATTTTTATAACCGAGTGTTGCATCTGCAAACACACCAATCAATCTTCTGCGTGAATAAAAATCATCCGTAAATGCCTGCTTCGATGTATTGGCTAATGTGTACACATTCCTTGCAATAAATTCATTGCCGGTTAATATCTGGTCAGTGATTGTTCGCTGATTGATATTATTTCCGATGATGGTTCTCAAACTAAAATCTTCAGAAATATCCGGGGTGAGTGTGATCAGGAAGTTAGATTCTATTTCCTGGTTGCGATAACTTTCAGTAATCAATCTTCCAAGTCCCTCCGCAGCTCTTGATCCTATTTCTGTTACTTCACGACGGTCAAGTAACGCAACGTTTGTTCCGATTGAATAATCAATGCGTGCCCATTTATTTACATTGAAATTAGCATTCACACCAGCAATAAATCTTTCTTCATCCGTATTGATGGTATTATATTTAGCTGACCATCTTGGGTTATCCCATCCCGTTACATTGGGAATTAATGGCAGCCCGTTAAGATCTTCAAAAGGCAAATTCAAATCCCAGTTACGTGCAAGAAAAAGTGAACGGGCAAATAAAGATGCAACACCACTCACCTGGTTTTCACCAAAGAATCCACCGGTCTGGTTCGATCTTGCATAACTGAAATTCGCACCAATGTTTAAACCAATATCCAATTTAGTTGATGCACCTACACCAAGGTTTGCTCTTTTATAACTTGAATTAGGTACATATCCATTGTGTGTTAACTGAGATAATGTTAATCCCACATTACTTTTTTCATTGCCGGTATTAAAACCCAGCGAATTTTCATAAACTGTTCCAGTGCGGAAAAGATCTTTTACATTATCAGGATATGCCTGGTAGGCAATATTGTCTGAAGGAAATAGATCAGGATATGCTTCCTTATAAGTTGGCCATGCAGGAATTGAATCAAGCGTCCGGAACGCCGGTCCCCATGAACCATTTGCATTGGAATAAGCCAGTTGCGAACCCGCACCATATTCGTTCTGGTAATCAGGATAATTTGCAATCGTTTCAATTGAAACAGAAGATTTAAAATTTAATTCACTGCCTTTTGTTCTTTTTGCACTGCCTGATTTGGTTGTAATAAGTATAACGCCATTCGATGCACGTGATCCATATAAGGCCGCAGCAGAGGAACCTTTTAATACAGTGAATTCCGCAATATCATTTGGATCAAAACTTGAAAAGCCACTTGTATAAGCACCACCACCTGAAGTCTGGCTGGTTGTTGTTACCTGTTCATTGCTGTATGGTATTCCATCAACAATGATCAATGGCTGACTGTTTCCAAAAAAAGAATTGTTACCTCTGATTTGTATGCGGGTGGCTGCACCGGGTGTTCCTTGTGATGAACGTATATCAACGCCTGCCATTTTTCCCTGCAATCCTTTTAATAAATCAGGCTCCGATTTTTGTATCACATTGTCAGGGTTCAATTTGGCTACGGAATATCCCAGCGCCTTGTCTGTTCTCCTGATACCTAAAGCTGTCACAACCACTTCCTGCAATTCACCTTCTGTACGGGATAAAACGATTTCTGCAGTAAGCCCTGCAGGCGTAATCGTTTGTGGCGTAAATCCCGATGCGGAAATAGTTAAGCTGCTGTTTGTTTGAATTACAATACTGAATGCGCCATTTACATCCGCTGATACGCTGTTGGTCTTTCCTGTTTCCGTGATAGTCGCAAAGGAAACAGCGGCCCCTGCTTCATCACGTACAGTTCCTTTTATAGTCCTGGTTTGTGAAAATACGGGAGAAGCAATCATATACACTAACAGGTAAACAATGATTTTTTTCATACGCTTATTTTTAAAAGTTTTTTGGCCATAAGAAATGCATCACAAAAATTTTCATCTGCCCGATATGTTTCGGAATTATTATTTGTTTGAAATTTTTGTGATTCATTCATACGCTGAGTTTTTATAGTTAATGGCAGTTTTTCAAAATATTGTATGAGCAATAAAATGATCAGCCTTTGTTGATAAGGACAGCAAACAAATCATTACGCTTCAAAAAATATTTGATTAAATACCGAAGCATGAAATATTTTACCTGAAACATGAAAGAATAAAACGAAGATTTTTTACGGCTATAAAAACAGTTTTGAAAAGAATTGTCACAGAAAAATCATGCAGGTTCAATGCATGTTCGTTTATAAACCCTAATTCCCACTCATCAAAATATTTATCAAAATGAATTGTTTTGATTGTCCATCAATTTAGAACCTTAACCAAAAAAGGGAAATCAAAATCCGCTATGACCCTTATTCCCAGGTCGCATTTTTATTTAATGAAAATTGTCTAAAATGGAAACATCAGTGAAAAAAAAGAGATCAAGACTTATCGCACAGCGCGGGTCTGAAAATTTTGCCTTAAGACTGGAAGACATTGCTTTCTTCTATACGGAAAACAAAATTGTATTTGTGATCGATTGCCTGGGTAAAAAATATATCTGCGATAAGAATCTTTCAGAATTGGAAGAAGAACTGGATAAGAATACTTTCTTCCGGGCCAACAGGCAGTTTATAATTAATGTAAATTTTATCAGGGGTTTCCGGATTTATGAAAAAGTAAAATTGCAGGTAGATATGATCATCTCACATAATCACCCGATCATCATCAGCCAGGAAATGTCACCGGTTTTTAAAAAATGGATCAATGAAGTGTAGAGGGAACAGGAATTTGGATTTGAGAATTTGGTGATAGATTAGACAACTCAATAATCAATAGTTGAACAATTGTTGAACCGCTATAGAAACATTGATAAACATTAAACGCTAACCACTAAACGCTAAACATTTATTTATTCTGCTGCTTTATTTCATTTAATTCTCTTCGGATGGCGCTTAAACTATCCCTGATCATTTTATTCTGATGTTGTAAGCTATCCATCATTTGTTTTTGAAGTTCTTCAAACTTCATCGTCATCCTGCCCTCCGGGGAAGATGACCTGTCACAGGCAATTAATACAATTGGTACAAGTAAGATTATGGTGATTACCCTTAAACTGGAAATTATATTTTTCATAATTCAATTTTGAATGAAAAAAATCTGGCTTATTCAACCGGCTGTGAGGCTATCTCTTTTGCTTCCTTTGATTCTTCCGCATCTGCTTCAGGCTCTTCCTGTACATCTTTCATTACTTTTAAATATTGTAAATGCATGAACATGGGAAAATGATCGGAACCATTATGTTCCAGTCTTTTCATATTCACTAATCCGAAATCGGAAGAACAAAAAACATAATCGAGTGGGAAACGCATATACCAATGATTAGCCGAGAATGTACTGTAAAATCCTCTTCCCCTTCGCGGATCCAGTAAGCCACTGGTTTTACGAAACAGCTCTGTAACATGACTCCAGGCTACATCATTCAAATCTCCCAAAACTATCACCGGCACTTTTTCTTCTTTTACCATCAACGCCACTTTCATCAATTCTTTATCCTTTGCTGTTGAACGCAAATCTTCCTGCGGTACCGGGGGCTTAGGATGCAATCCCCATAACTTCACCTGTTTTCCGGATTCCAGTTTTAGCATCACTTCAACGGAAGGAACATCTTCATCAACCAGGTAATTGACACCACCATAAACTATCGGGAGGCGGGAATAAAATAATAATCCATATGTATTATCCAATGGTTCTTTCAAACAATGAGGATAATCTTTAATGATTACATCCATTGCTTTTGCCCATCCTTCATCTGTCTCCAATAGAAAGATAACATCTGGATCAGCTTTTTTTACCTGCTTCAATAATTTATCATAATCCCGATTATCCTGGAAAACATTAGCAGTAAATAATTTTATCTGGTTAGAAGGATCGCCATGCTGCAAATTTTCCATTTCTTTTTTTGAGAATGGCGTATAAGGCAAAATTTTATAGGCAAGGTATAACATGCATAAACCAAGCAGAATTAATGTTATTAATGAAAAGGTATCTGTATAATCATTGGTCCACAAAAGACCCGCAAATAGAACGGCACATAATATGAATTTCTGGTAGCGTGGATATTCCATTATTTTAAATACCCAGAAATTGCTCCTGATAAAAGGAAGTAAAACCGCAATGATCATCAACCAACTTAATACAAGCTGGATCGTATATAAAATCTGCATGAACTAAAAATACATTTTGTTGATAATGATTAAGAAGCCAACTGGCTAATTTTCCAAAAATAAAGGATGCCGCCGGATTCACCGTTCATAATTATCAATTAGGATGTTGAAAACATACATGGGATCTGTTTGGACTTAACCTTCTTAAAATATTATGCCTATGAAAATTATTATGGATCATCATTTGTTGATTCTTAGAAACAACAAAATTTATTCAATCTCTATGTCATATTTATCCAGCAGCCCGGAAATACCGGTCATAGAAAAACGGGCTTTTTTTATTGCATTGTTGGCCGGATCAATAGAATAATGATAAGCCGTTCTCAGATCTGCTTTATTTAATATGGTATGATCAAAAATTGCCCGGGCAAGGTCGCAGTCATGGAAAACAGCCTGTGCCAGGTCAGCTTCAGTAAAATCAACCTCCTGCAGGCTGCATGAATTAAAAACCGTTTTTTTGAGATTGCGTTTATAAAAAGAAGAAAGATTCAAAATGCATTTATCAAAATCTACTTTAAATAATAGCTCGCTGCAATCTTCAAAGTGAACACCTAATAGTTTACAATCTTTGAACTGAACATCCCGAAATGTAGTTTGCATCGTTTTGATCATGGAAAGATTGGAGCCCGTGAACGCTGATTCAGAAAAGCTGATGCCAGAAAGATCTGCTTCAAAGAAATTACAATGAATAAACCTGCACTGCTCATATTCACCCTTTTTCAACTGGTTGATGGAAAAATCGGTATGCTCAAAAGTTACATCTTCAATAAAATTCATAATTCCTGTGTCAATTTATTTTAAATCACCATCGTAATAAGTATACAATTAAAGATAAACAGCTGATATGGAAAAGTTGTTTCATTTATAATATATCATAGAAATTAAATAACCATATTAATTTTTACTGAATTCAACATGCCGGCTGAAGGTTCTACTTCATGGAAAATCGTATAA
>CAMPGG010000088.1 GCA_946885335.1 uncultured Chitinophagaceae bacterium | reverse complement strand
AACATGCCGGCGTAATTGGCAGCATATTGCGTTGCCAGGTTTCCAGGCATTACGCAGGCTGGATTCATTGCTATGGGCAGGTCATGAATATGCTTAAACCATTTATTGATATCTGCAGAAATAAGAATCGATGCAGCTTTATCATTTTTTATTTCAATGGATTGCGAAAAGGGAAGTACAATTCTTTTTACCACGTTATCAGTTCCTTTAAAACCGCCTATATGATATTCAATCTCATTATTGATCAAAGTTGAAAAAGAAGATTGCCCTTCCAGTTTAGCCATAATATAACCACTGTTCCAGGTCCAGAACATATCATTTGCGGGGTCCAATGCGCCTGTTTGTGCGCCACTCACATTGCGGATGCTGTCGACACCCAGTAAAAATGAAACAGCATTATAATTTCCGGTTTCTGCATTAAAGGAAATTTTTTTTGAGTTTGCCTGGCCTTCATCTACTAAAAAATAATTTTCATCTTCAGCAGAATAACTGCCTGCAGTAGTATTTTCCAGCCTTATTTTTGAAATATAATATTTGAATTTTGTAACGGTATAATCTTCACCTAACGGGTTGGTATAGGTGTTTCCATAAACCAATGGCTGGTCGTCAACCTGGTGGCTGAATTGTATATCGACCCCTGTCTTTTGTTTTAATATTAAATCAACTTCCCGCTGGCAGGAGCTAAATAAAAATACAATGGCAACAAATAATGGAACCGGGGATATAAGCAGCACACGTTTCATGGGTTTCTAAACTACAAATTATGCAGCAGATTTTTATTAATAATCACCCGGCTTCAGGCGTTTTCGTAAACTTTTAACTTCTGCATTTTTCTTTTTGGCCTGTATGCGCTTTTCTTTTACCTGTTTGCCAGGTTTGGTGGCTATGCGGATCTTTTTCTTTTTTAATGCATCTGTTACAAGTTGATGCATTTTTAAAACAACTTCCTCTTTGTTGCTTAACTGCGAACGGTGAACCTGCGACTTAACAACTAATTCGCCATCTGCATTGATACGATTACGCAGTTTTTCAATGATTTGCTCTTTTTGCAGGTCAGTAAAAAAAACCGAATCAACCACTTTCCAACTACCGGTAACAGCCGTTTCTACTTTGTTTACATTTTGACCACCTTTACCACCACTTCGGGCTGTTTGAAATCTTATTTCCTTTTCCAATTCATACATATAAATCCACTTTGGTTTGTAAAATTAAGTTCATTAATTTTTATTTGTTCATGTTGATACTTTAAGCAACATAAACTGGAAACCAAATGTGCTGAGAATAAAGCAGGAGTGAGATGACATCGATAAATTGATGAAAACTTTTTCGGGTTGATTATTGCTTCTTAATCATTTCCATCATTTGTATTTGGTCGGAAAAATAATCCGTTTTATTGCTGTCCGGCAATTTTACAGTGTAATCTCCATAAGTATATTGTATCATTCCTGAATTGATGCTGTTGATCTCCCTTAACCGGCTCAGGCCATCAAAAATGACAAAACTGCCTTTATCTTTTCCGTTTACTAAGGTATATTTTGAGTGTCCGCCCTCGCCGCCATATTCTACAAATTCATGTTCAAATTTATCTGAACCTTCAAAGTGGTGCATTTTGTACCGGAAAGCCCATTCCAAAATGGGATATCTTCCAGGGCTCACATCTATTCCATAATAGGTATAATTTTCATCCGGGATTTTCAGTTCTGGAAATAAATTGGGAAACTCAAAAGGCACTGACATGAATTTGTATAAAGTTGTCAGTGGCGTTTTCATCCATCTTCCTTTCTTTCCTTTTGTATACACATACCCTTCATAGTCGAAATACATGGGTCGTTCTTCAAAAGTTATTTTCCATAAAAGCGTACTATTCCCGATTATGAGAATGGTCTCATTTTCATAAAACCAATTATCAGAGTTTGGAATAATATCTAACTTTTTCTCCAGCCCACCCTGGTCAACATGCATGGCGAGTGAATTGATATCAAGAGTAAAAACAGAAAATTCCTTTACTTTTTTCCATTCATTATTTCCTTTGGCATATTCCGAGCGTATCCATTCTTCCTTCATATCCTTACTAACAAGAACAGCCCTGATGTCTACCAGGTCGTTTGTTTTTATTGTTGCAGAATCCGTTTGCTGGGCTTTCAAATATTGACTTAAAACACAAAAAATTACGAGGAATAATACAGCTTGCAGGTTTTTAGTTGATTTCATAATTAATGATTGATGAGTTTAAAAAATCAAAAAACTTAAATTGAAAAATCAATTATTTCAAAGGCTGTATTGAATTTAATAACTCACATTTCCTGAGAAAACGGGGTATCATGGATTGAACAAGTGCTACTAATAAAAGATTAATACAAGTAGATTCAGAAGGAAGAATTATCTAAAGCTTGATTTGTGTTATGTTATCTGTTCATCCCTGGGTGAGTGCCAATTACAGGTATATTATCTCAAAAATAAATTAAAAATTATTTTTTAACCTAAGTATTTTATGCAATTGAATTCATTATTGATACATGACAACTCATTAATAAATTGCAGTTATGAGAGTAGTGATTCAAAGAGTAACAAAAGCCAGTGTAACCATCAATGGATCGGTGAATGGTGCTATACAAAAGGGATTATTGGTATTTGTGGGAATCGAAGAAGCGGATAATATGGAAGACATTAGCTGGCTATCGAACAAGATCATTAACCTGCGCATTTTTGATGATGATCAGGGCGTAATGAATCTTAGTTTAAAAGACATTGGCGGTAATATTTTGCTGATCAGCCAGTTCACCCTGCATGCAACCACAAAAAAAGGTAACCGGCCAGGATATTCAAAAGCCGCAAGACCCGAATTGGCTATTCCACTTTACCAGGCATTCATCAACCAACTTCAAAATGATTTGGAAAAAGAAATTGCTACCGGTGAATTTGGCGCTGATATGAAAGTGGAACTTTTGAATGACGGACCCGTCACCATCGTTATCGACACAAAAAATAAGGAGTGATTTTTTAATTATTTAAACCGATCTTTTTGGTAACACGCTTACCATCCGCCAGTTCTATCATCACATAAAATATATTTTCATTGATGCTAACGGTGTATGTCCACGAGTTTGTATGCAGGTTATGATCCTCTGTGATCCGGTGCCCGGAAGCCGTCCAGATCATTAACTTATTTATCTTAGTCCTGGATTTTACCGTTATTTTTTTTCCCTGTGTCAGAATCTTAACCGATTCCGTTTTTTGGTGTGATGCAGGGATGGGTGCCTGTCCAAAACTTAGCGAACAGGTAAGCATGCAAAAGCATAGTATGGTTACAATCCGGTTCATAGAATATTATTAAAAACCTCAAAAATTATTTTCAACAGGGTTGAAAAAGGTGGCGGGCATTAGTAACGGCAATAACTATACTAAATTGCCGGATCATATTTAAAATTTTGTTATGACCATACAGGAAGCACAAAAAAAGGTGGATGAATGGATAAACACTACGGGTGTCCGTTATTTTAGTGAACTGACCAATATGGCCATTTTAACCGAAGAAGTGGGTGAAGTTGCCAGGTTGATGAGCCGTAAATATGGGGACCAGTCTTTTAAAGAAGATGAAGGAGAAAATCAATTGGCTGATGAATTGGCCGATGTATTGTGGGTGGTACTTTGTATTGCCAATCAAACCAAAGTGGACCTGACAACAGCTTTTGAAAAAAATCTTACCAAAAAAACAACCCGCGATAAGGAAAGACATCAGCAGAATAAAAAACTCCGGTAGGCAAACTTTCCCCGTGGCCGATTTTTTGTGTATTAAATATTAAAAAATAATGGCCAGGGTTACATTGAAAGGTTTATGGCAGGTACTTAAAGAAGCGGGAGGGGGTTTTGGCCGCCATAAAATTTTAAAATTGGCGGCTGCATTGGCATATTATACCATTTTTTCTATCGGGCCCATGATTATCGTGATCATTTTTTTGGGCGATTTTTTTTATGGGCGGGAAGCTATTGAAGGAACTGTTTACAATCAAATTAAGGGTCTTGTTGGTCCAAATGCTGCTGAACAAGTACAGGATATTATTAAGAATGCATCTGTTAGTGATAAAGGCGGACTTACCGCTGTTATAGGATTTGTAACATTGTTGATTGGTGCAACTACCGTATTTGCCGATATACAGGATTCAATCAATTTTATCTGGCGGCTGAAAAACAAACCCAGTGCAGGCTGGTTAAAAATGTTGCTAAACCGTTTACTTTCTTTCTCCATTGTTGTTAGCCTGGGTTTTATCTTATTGGTTTCACTGGTTATTAATGGATTGCTGGAGATGTTGATGGACAGGTTGCAGCGTGTTTTCCCCGATCTGACAGTTGTTGTAGTTTATGTAATGAACCTGGTCATCACTTTTGCTGTTGTGAGCTGTTTGTTTGCAATTATTTTTAAGGTGTTGCCAGATGCCGTTATCCGTTGGAAAGATGTAATAGTGGGTGCCATGGCAACTGCAATATTATTTATGCTGGGCAAATTTGCCATTTCATTTTACATTGGCACCAGTGATGTTGGCAGCACTTATGGTACTGCCGGTTCTTTGGTAGTCATTGTACTGTGGGTTTATTATGCAGCCACCATTTTATATTTCGGGGCTGAATTCACCAGGGCATATGCCGCTAAATACGGAACACGGATCCATCCAAATCATTATGCCATGTGGATGCGGCAGGTTGAAATTCCAGATGGCGACGCTTCGCTCAAAAGCCAGGTACATACGGAAAAAAAGGATGAAATTAAACAGGAACAGGAAGAGAAAAAGCAGGACTGATCACTGTTTTATTTTATAGAAAATTCATCCAGCCTATCTTTGCAGGCATTTATACAAACTGCAACAAATAATAATTCAGCAAAATGACAGATAGTAACCGCTTCCAGGCTATTATATCGCATAGCAAAGAATATGGATTCATTTTTCCATCCAGTGAAATTTATGATGGTTTAGGCGCCGTATATGATTATGGACAATGGGGTAGTGAATTAAAAAAGAATATCCGCGATCATTGGTGGAAAAGTATGACGCAAATGCATGAAAACATTGTGGGTATTGATGCCGCCATCTTTATGCATCCAACAACCTGGAAAGCCAGTGGACACGTGGAGAATTTCAGTGACCCCATGATTGATAATAAAGACAGTAATAAAAGATACCGGGTAGATCATTTGATTGAAGCAAAGGCAGAAGAAATGGTCAGCGAAAACAGGGAGGATGAAGCCAATGCATTGATCAGTGAGATGGAGCAGTTGCTGGCCAAAGATGATTTTGACGGATTGAAGAATCTGATCATTCACCATAACATTCAATGTCCCATTGGTAAATCAGCCAACTGGACCGACATCAGGCAATTTAACCTGATGTTTTCTACACAAATGGGAAGCGTGAGTGATGATGCCGATACCATTTATTTAAGACCAGAAACGGCACAGGGAATTTTTGTCAATTTTCTGAATGTGCAGAAAACCGGGCGGATGAAAATTCCTTTTGGTATTGCCCAAACTGGCAAAGCTTTCAGGAATGAGATCGTTGCCCGCCAGTTTATTTTCCGTATGCGTGAATTTGAACAAATGGAAATGCAGTTCTTTGTTCGGCCCGGTACGCAAATGGAATGGTATGAATACTGGAAAGCCGAAAGAATGAAATGGCATTTAAGCCTGGGAATACAGGCTGGTCGTTATCGTTTTCATGATCATGTTAAGCTGGCGCATTATGCGGATGCGGCCTGCGATATTGAATATGATTTTCCCATTGGTTTTAAAGAAGTGGAAGGCATCCATTCCCGTACGGATTATGACCTGCGCCGCCACCAGGAATTCAGCAAAAAGAAATTGCAATATTTTGATACCGAGATCAACCAGAATTATATTCCGTATGTAGTGGAAACATCCATAGGCCTCGATCGTACGGTCATGATGGTTTTAAGTGAAGCTTACCTGGAAGAAGACCTGAGCACTGATGAAAAGAAAGACAGTCGCGTGGTATTAAAATTACCACCGATGCTGGCACCTATAAAATTAGCCATTCTGCCATTGACCAAAAAGGATGGACTCCCGGATATTGCAAGAAGCATCATGAATGACTGCAAATCTTTCTTCCGTTGTTTTTACGAGGAAAAAGACACTATAGGTAAACGTTATAGGCGCATGGATGCAATCGGAACACCATTTTGTGTAACGGTAGATCACCAGACCAAGGAAGATAATACAGTGACTATCCGTTACCGTGATTCCATGCAACAGGAACGCATACCAATTGACACGATTAAAAACCTTGTATCACAATCCATCATCTCTTAACAATTTATTGAGCAGCGATCATTTATTTTGCGTGGTCATTGATCAAAAAATATAAAATGCAAAAAACTTTATTAATTATCTGTACTCTTTTATGTTCTGTGTGCCTGGTGGCGCAGGATAATGACCAATCCATTAAAGTGCCTGGCCGAAATTCTTTTTATGCGGAATTAGGCGGACCCGGGATTTTATTTTCCGCTAATTATGATGGGCGATTTAATAAATCCCACCTTGGTTTTGGGGGCCGTGTAGGTGTTGGTTTTGTAACTACCTGGCAGGATGAATTAGATCCCAATGGAAATTATTATAACAGCGAACAGGTTTCGGTGGTTACATTCCCGGCCCAGCTGAATTATATTTTTGGTAAAAATAATTCGCCGCATACGTTTGAAGTTGGCGCAGGTGTTACCGTGCTGGGCAGAAAATTAAATGTCCTGGATTTTGATATGGATGATAAAGCTTCCGTATTCGGCACATTTTCGTTTATGTATCGCCGTCAGCCCATTGATGGTGGTTTTACCTGGCGCATAGGATTTACACCACTTGTAGCCAATGGTTTTATACAGCCTTTCGCTGCAGTGGGTGTTGGATACAGTTTTTAATTGCTGAAATTTTTCAAGAAAGTCATTCGCCGTTTTTATCCATATAATTCCTGGCGAATGGCTTTTTTATCGTAGCCCATGGCAAGAATTCTTTGTTTGGCTTCATCTATCATATTTTTCCAGCCACATAAATAAAATAATGCATCGGGTTTTTCTTTGCATAATTCTTCATAAATAGAATGTACATAGCCAGTTCGGCCGTTCCATTCTTCCCTGCTTAGTGTAGGTATGTAATGAAACTTTTCAAAATCTTCCTGCAATTCGCACATTTCTTCGTGGTATAATAATTCTTTTTGTGTGCGGCAGCCAAAGATCAGGTACAAATTCTGCCGGGGTATATTATTTAATTTAAGATAATGAACCATGCTTCGGAAAGGCGCTATACCTGTGCCGGTACAAATAAGAAAAATAGGTTTATCAATTTTTTCCGGAAGGGTGAAGACACCTAAAGGTCCGCGAAAACTAAGTTCTGTTCCAACTTCTACTTGTTGAAAAAAGTAGGTGGACCCTGGTCCATCGGGAACCAAAACAATTACCAGTTCAAAAATATTGGTTCCATCCGGCCAGGATGCAATGGAATAACTTCTCCATCTTTTACTGGGTTTTTCATGAATCGGCAGATCAATCGTTACAAATTGGCCAGGCTTATAATCAAAAGATTCAATGCCATTCACTTCAATCCAAAATCGCTTGGTATGAACCGTCGCATTTTCTATCCTGATAACTGTACCGGTTTGCCAAGGTAATAAAGCCATAATGTTTTTTTGAAACTCAATTGAAATTAAGAATACAATTTGATAATTTGACAATGAGACAATTGGCAGGAAATGAAAAATGAAAAATTCAAAATGGAAAATGAACTCTTTATTTTGAAACTACCATTCAATCAGAATGATTCCATTCTAAAATTTTTGACTTTTAACTTGACTTCTACATGGTTGCTACCGGCTCTAATACGGTTAGCTTTTTTAGTGCTTTGTATTTTGTTTTTCCATTAACCGTGTATTCAAAAACGATAGCTGAATCATTGATCATTTTTTGTAATGAAGCGGAAGCTTTTGTTTCTATTGGACGGTCATAATCTATCTGGAGAGATAAAACTTTTTTACGTGTTTTTGGAACCAGGATAACTTTTTCCGATGTGCCTGGAAATTGTATGTTGGCAATATAAACAGGTGTACTGTCAACGGCATTGTATTTTACCTGCCATGCCCTGCCATCCATCCAAATGGCTACGGGTTTTACATTTTTTTTGCAGCGGCTATGCTGTATATAAAAGTAATGATTGAACCTTGCCTTTTGTTTCGGTTTGACTTCTTTTCCTGTTTCATCAATAATGCCCTGCGGACTTACACCTGAAACAACGGGCTGCGCATAGGCATACACTTTTGTTTGAGAAAATGTATATGACCAGGCAGAAAAGATCATGACAGCAAGTAATAATATTTTTTGTTTCATAAGGTTATTTTTAATTTTTTTTTAGCCATATGGAATTCGCCAAATAATCATCCCGGTTGGTATGTGATAGCTTATGGCTCATTTCATAAAAGAATGATGCGGTTACACCCAGTTTGTGTTGCAACACTTTGTTAAAAGAAATTGACAGGTATTATCCTGGTTAGTTTTTTACAATTTTTTGCAGATGCCTGTATTTGTTGTCATCACTGTTTATTACCAGGATGTATGCTCCGCGGCTTAGTCTTGAAATATCTATACTGCCGTTTTGATATCCTGTTTCTTTTTTCCAAACCACCTGCCCGGATAGGTTGATTACCTGTACAGAAAGTTTTTTGACTTCAAACATATTCCCTATGCGATAGCTTACCTGTTCTGGTGAAATAGTGGGATAAACCGCCCGGATAAAATCCTTATCATTCAATACTGGATCATTGATCCCCGTATTTAAATTAGGTGTGAAATTGGGACTTCCAATATTAGCATAAAACATACCGTTACCATGTGTGCCAATAAGCATCACATTATCCTGTGGCCTGTATGCAAGAGACTGGATAACTGCATAATTCAAAACATTGGCACCTTCGCGTACCCATACAGGTGATTGGTTTGCCGTAAGCGTAGTTCCTAAATTAGCAGTGCTGTACAATCCAACAGAAGTGCCAACATAGTATTCCGTAACAGGATTATTTGATGCATCTTTTTTTACCACGATCATACAACTTCTGAAAGAAGGCAAGGTTAAATTACCTTCCGCATTTTTCCAGGTAGGAATGGCAGATTTTGCATTGCCGGTCCACCAAACACTGATGACACCATAATTTGAAACCACGGCCATGACTTCATCATCATTATTCGGATTCACGGCAATATCCTGCACGTTTCCGGTTACACCTGCAGGGGTAATGTTTACAGGTACCGCAGTGGCTGCTGCATTCCGGGGATCATTAATCCTGTAAATCCGGCCGTTTGTGGTTCCCAGGTACAATACATGACTTGTTGTATATGCGCCCCTGCTAAAAGCCATGGCCCTAATACCAATATCTGTTCCATTGGTTGCATCAATAGTACTGCTGACGCCTGTTAACTCCGTCCAGCCACCGGCAGAAACCGTGGAAGCTGCTGTAGTCCTGAATAGCCGGTTAAAATTTACATAATACAGGTCCTCTGTATTATCCGGGTTCAACCGAAAATTGGTTACAAATTCTCCATATTCATTAGTAGCTCCATCAAATGATGGTGTTAGATTATTCGGTCGGATACTGGATGAATTTACACTATTGGTTATCCGCACCCTCACGATATTGCCATATTGAGAAGATCCATAAACATACTGATTGGTGGTTGAAAGACTTAATAAAGAAATGCCTTGCGCTCCGCCATCACCCCCAACAAACCTGATATGGTTATTACTGTCGGCGGCAGGTTGTAAGGTTCCTGTTTTATCCCGGTAATGTGTTCCATTATCCTGCGATCCGCCGGAAAAATTATTTCTATCCACCCCGGGATCCATCGCCACATGATAATATTGAAGTGTCTGGTAATTTGGTGTCATCGTCCAGCTCACAGTAGCAGCCGTAATATTGCTGGTTTTTTGTAATCCACCATCATTGGCAGAAATCGCTTCATTCGGATTAGATGGATTGAACGCCAGGTTATGCATATCCGGGTGCCCATTGGGATATAATGCATAAGTGAAATTAGTGGCATATCCATTGATCCAGGTCCCGGATGGATTATCATTGACAGATGTGCTGAAACCATTGGTAGAGCGGTATAAATTGGTGCCTCCCAGGATGACAAAATTTTCGTTATCCGGTTTTACTTTAACCATCATATCATACCCGGCCTGCACAGTAAATGGATCCGATCCGCTCAGGTTTGCCTGGGTATAATCTGGTACATTGGCGGAAAGATTGGTCCATGTATTGGTGCCACCACTCATATTCAGTTTAAAAAGATCTGCTTCGGGTTTTGAATCCGGGGGATCGCTTAATAAGCCATTTTCATACAAAACATAAACGATATCCTGGTTACTTGGAGCCAAACCAAGAACGATTCGCCTACTTTCATCATCGGTTGAATTAGCCCTCCAACCGGTTACTAAATCAACACCCGCAGTGGTGCCTCCTGCAATACGGGTATAACTTCCCAGGTTGCCGGTGGCTGATGTCCAGACGCCACGTAAGGTCAGATCAGGATTGCCACCATTTACAGCAAGAATAATTTTGCCAGAATTGGTGATCACAATATCACTCTGGCCATTGCTTGAATTGGCAGGCACTGTACTTCCAAAAACAGTACTAAAACTATTGCCTCCATCAGTAGAACGTAATACCCGGCGATGTCCTGCTATATATACATGCCCGTTAGAAGGATTAACCGCCACCTGGTGTACAAAATCAAATGGATGATCAAATGCTTCCAGGTTGGTGCCACTGCCATTGCCCGGAAGATCAGATATATTTAAAGAAACTCTTGTCCAGGTAACTCCATTGTTTACGGATTTCCAAACGTATTGACCATAATAAGGTGCACCAATAATATTTGCACTGTTACCTAAACTTTCCCCGCTTCCGGCATACCAAATATCCTGCGATCCGTTTCTAGGGTCCTGGGCTATTGCACTGATATTGTGAATATCATTTTCCGGCGAAACGCGGGTCCATGTATTACCGCCATCCGCACTTCGCATAATCCCTCCGCTTACACTGCCGGCTAAGATTACGCGGTTGGATGTGCCATTATATCGCAGATCATAAGCTAAAGCCCTGGTGCGGCCGCCAATATTATTTGGTCCCGCAGGATGATATGCATTTAACAAGGTTGTTCGGGCTAATGGGTTTGTAACGGTTTCTTTCAATGGAATGGTTACTGCCTGCGCTCTTTCCTGTTCAAAAATGCCCCGTGGAATTTTGCCTGTAGCCGGATCCTTCATCAGGTCTACATCATATTTAACCCTTTCCCAATGAAAGCGGGCTCTTTTTTCATTTTTTGTTTCTGTGAAATGTGGCTTTTTTTCTTTGGTTGTAATAAAATAAATGCAAGCAGCAGTACAAATAATTGCCAATAGGGTAAGCAACGTAGATTTTAATTTCATATCACGATTTAAACAGGAAATATTTTCAATTACAGCAAATTAATATTTTATCGCTAATAATCTTTGTTAATTGGTTAACATCAATATGATAATTTAGGTTCACTGTTTTATCTTTGCCGCCCCAATGAGTGTACAGGTTTTGTTGCAGCAGTATATTCAATCACCCCGGCTATTTCAATTAGCCGACAGGCTCACTTTGTC
>CAMPGG010000087.1 GCA_946885335.1 uncultured Chitinophagaceae bacterium | reverse complement strand
CTCCCAGCACTTCAGTCTGCTTCATCAATTTTTTTTGTTTTGTAATCATATCAAAATCAAAAATTGAAGCAGGCGTAGTGAGCGATGTATAATAATACCGCAATGTTTTTGTATCATAATCCGGGTTACTGGTGATACTTGTAGCATAAGCAGGTTCACCAAAATCAAGAAAATAATCAGAACCCTCGGGCAGGTTACGTACCTGTATATGCAGTAAACCATTTTTTCTTTCGGTAATAGCCAGGAAATCCCTGAATGCATCTACACCTTCCAGTAAAACATCCGGACGATGCGGAATGATTTCTTTCCAGGTGGATCGATCAGTATTATCCAATGGCGCTTCCATCAATTTAAAATTGATGGCATCCTGGTTGGTCCTGATCAAAAAGCGGTTACCCTGGTGCGTTATATTGTACAACACATCTTTTATCCTTGGTTGAAATATTTTGAAAGGGTTATGTGGTGAATCCGCTTCCAGGTACCGAACCTCGGAAGACATCGTAGCACGGCTGGTGATGAATATATATTTTTCAGACCTTGTTTTGGAGACACCAATATAATTAGTGCTATCGGTTTCATGGTAAACAATTTCGTCTAATGCCGGATCCTGGCCCAGTATGTGTTTCCGGATCTTTTCTGTAAGCAGGGTAACCGGATTTTTCTCTGTATAGAACAATGTTTTACTGTCATTGGCCCAAACAGCAGACCCGGTTGTACGTAATAGTTGATCTTTTAAAAGTTCACCGCTCTCCAGGTTTTTTATATGAATGATATATTCCCGGCGACTAACCGTATCTACTCCATAAGCTAATAATTTGTTATCAGGACTAACACTAAAACCCACCGCTGAATAATAAGGATGTCCAATGGCCATTTCATCAACATCCAGCAAAATTTCTTCAGGGGCGTCCAGGCTACCCTTCTTCCGGCAATATTTAAAATATTGCCTGCCTTCATCACTTCGTGTATAATAATAATAACCATTATCATAAACAGGCACTGATTCATCTTTTTCTTTGATGCGGTTTTTCATTTCGTGAAAAAGACTTTCCTGGAAATTTTTTGTTGGTGCCATCACCTTTTCGATGTAATCATTTTCCTCTTTCAGGTAATTGACCACTTTTGCACTATCTGGTCCTTTTTTGAAAAAGTCATTCATCCAATAATAATTATCCACGATGGTATCATCGTGCAAGACAAACGATCTTGGTTTAATCTCCGCAACAGGAGGCTGAATATTATGTACCCAATTTTTTAATCCGGGGGCTAAATTCTCTTCCTGGTTTGTATCCATTACTATTTTAATTGAGCTGAGGTTTAAAAAATGTTTAGGTTTTACATTAACCAGTATGAATTTACCAATGTTGCCTGAAACAAAAAAAGCCCCGAAGGGCTTTGAAAATGATCAGTATAAATTTATTTATCGATAGTAAATCCGGCGTTGAAATATTCTTTATTCAACCTGGATATATTGGTGATGGAAATTTCTTTTGGACAAACTGCTTCACAGGCACCCGTAAAAGTACAGGAACCAAATCCTTCCTTATCCATTTGAGCAACCATATTTAAAGCACGGGTTTTTCTTTCCGGATGACCCTGGGGCAATAAGGCAAGATGAGAAACCTTTGCAGAAAGGAAAAGCATGGCAGATGAATTTTTGCAAGCTGCAACACATGCTCCACAACCGATACAAGCAGCTGCCGCAAATGAATCGTCAGCATTATCCTTTTCAATGGGAATTGCATTGGCATCAACAGCATTTCCTGTATTGACAGAAATATAACCACCGGCCTGAATAATCCGATCGAAAGCACTGCGATCTACCACCAGGTCTTTAATTACCGGGAATGCAAGGGATCGCCAGGGTTCTACTACTATGGTGTCACCGTTTTTGAAAGCCCGCATGTGTAACTGGCAAACCGTAGTTCCGTGCCACGGTCCGTGCGGTCTGCCGTTGATATGCATAGAACAGGCTCCGCAAATACCTTCCCGGCAATCATGATCGAATGCAATGGCATCTTTTCCATCATTGATCAATTGTTCGTTCAACACATCGATCATTTCCAGGAATGACATTTCAGAAGAAATATCTTTTACTTCATAGGTTTCAAAATTCCCATCAACCCGGCTGTTTTTCTGCCTCCAGATCTGGAGCGTTAAATTCATTGAGTAATGTTCCATAATTTAATTTGACAATTAGACAATTTGGCAATTTGACAATTTATCAATTTGACAATGGTCATGAAATTCATTTATTTGCTTTACTTGTCGCTATAATTTTTGTAATTATTTTTTCAATCTCATACAGCATATCTGCAAGATGATTACAAACTGGATAAGACTTTGCTTCATTACATAAAATCAACCAATACTTTGTTTCTTCAATTTCTTTTGCCGCAATTTTAAACTTATGTATAAAATCGGTTTTACTTTCTGCATTTTGTGCTTCATGTACATTGGCACCTATGGATGTTGCAGATTTTAATAATTGATTTGCAATTACAAATTTTTTTACCAACTCTAACTTTTCAACATATTCAATAGTAGCTAATGAAAATTCGATACATTTCTTAAGAATAATATTTTCAGAGGTTTCAACTTTCATTGGCTAATTGTCAAATTGAAAAATTGTTTAATTGTTACTTGTAGCTTCTCTGTGTCGGTTTCGCAACTTCAAATATTAATTCTTCTTTGTGCACCTGCCACTCGTGTTCGCCTTTGAATTCCCAGGCGGCTACATACTGGAAATTTGCATCATCACGTAATGCTTCACCTTCCGGCGTTTGCATTTCTTCACGGAAATGGCCACCGCAACTTTCATTACGTTGCAATGCATCTATACACATCAACTCGCCTAATTCTATAAAATCTGCTACGCGATTGGCTTTATCCAGTTCAGGATTAAATCCTTCAATCTCTCCAGGTATCCTGACATCACTCCAAAATTCTTTTTTCAATTGCTGAATTTCGGTTATTGCTTGCTGTAAGCCTTCAGCATTCCGGGCCATGCCACACTTATCCCACATGATCTTGCCTAATTTTTTATGCAGGCTTTCCACACTTTGTTTACCGTTGATATTTTTTAATTGGTGAATGCGATCATTCACTATTTTTTCAGCTTCGACAAATGCTGGATGATCCGTAGGAATAGCAGCTGTCCTGATTTCATTGGCCAAATAACTTCCTAACGTATAAGGAATCACAAAATAACCATCGGCCAATCCCTGCATCAATGCCGATGCTCCTAACCTGTTGGCACCATGATCACTGAAATTCGCTTCTCCTAATGCATACAAACCGGGAACGGTTGTCATCAGGTCATAATCAACCCAAAGTCCGCCCATGGTATAATGCACGGCAGGATAAATGCGCATAGGTGTTTCATAAGGATTTTCACCGGTGATCTTTTCATACATGTCAAAAAGATTACCATACTTTTCTTTTACTACTTCTTTACCATGATGAATGATTGTTTCGGCGGAAGCATTGTCAATACCTAATTTATTGCATTCAATTTTGCCATAACGTTCAATAGCTGCTGCATAATCCAGGTAAACTGCCTGGCGGGAAGTTCCTACACCATAACCGGCATCACATCTTTCTTTGGCTGCACGGGAAGCAACGTCACGGGGAACCAGGTTACCAAACGCAGGATACCTTCTTTCCAGGTAATAATCTCTTTCTTCCTCCGGTATTTCATTTGGTTTGCGTGTGTCATGTTGTTTTTTTGGCACCCAGATGCGACCATCATTCCTTAACGATTCGGACATCAGCGTTAACTTACTCTGATGCTCACCCGAAACAGGGATGCAAGTAGGATGTATTTGTGTAAAACATGGATTGCCAAAATATGCTCCTTGTTTATGTGCTTTCCAAATGGCAGTGACATTGCTGCCCATGGCATTGGTACTTAAATAAAATACATTTCCATAACCACCACTGCATAACAGCACCGCATGGCCGAAATAACGTTCAAGCTTACCTGTAATTAAATTCCGGGCAATAATTCCTCGGGCTTTACCATCAATTTTTACAATATCAAGCATTTCATGGCGACTATACATGGTTACATTGCCCAGTGCAACTTGTCTTTCCAGTGCCTGGTATGCGCCGATCAGTAGTTGCTGACCGGTTTGACCTGCAGCATAAAAAGTACGCTGTACCTGGGTACCACCAAAAGAACGGTTACTTAATAAACCACCATATTCGCGGGCAAAAGGAACACCTTGTGCAACACATTGATCTATAATATTTGTACTTACTTCTGCAAGCCGATGTACATTGGCTTCTCTTGCACGGTAATCACCTCCTTTGATAGTGTCATAAAATAAACGAAAAACGGAGTCACCGTCATTCTGATAATTTTTAGCGGCATTGATACCTCCCTGCGCGGCAATGGAGTGTGCCCTTCTTGGAGAATCCTGGAAACAAAAAGCTTTAACCTGGTAGCCCATTTCACCAAGTGAAGCGGCGGCTGATGCACCAGCGAGCCCGGTTCCTATCACAATGATTTCTAACTTTCTTTTATTGGCAGGGTTAACCAACTGCACGTGACCTTTATATTCTTCCCACTTTTGACTTAACCGGCCTTCAGGAATTTTTGAATTGAGCATATTCAGTTTGAATATTTGAGATTGTACAATTTGAAAAATTACCAGTTCAATTAATTTACATGCTACCTGCCTGGTAATTGTTGCAGGTGTTCCAGGCCATTCCTTATTTCACCCAGCCAAAATACATTGATATGGGCATCATGGCGAATGTGGCTGAAATAATGATTGCGAATGCATAGCCAACAGCAATTAAAATATTTAAATATCTTTTATTGTGCACACCCAATGTTCTGAACGTACTTTGAAAACCATGCATCAGGTGATATGCTAATGAAATACATCCAACAACATATAAAATCACTACAACAGGATTTTGAAATATACGAACCATCTCAGCATATAAATTATGATAGCCTTTGCCATCATAGTCCACTTCATTCAGCGGTTGTATATCACCGATACCACCCAGGCGGCTCGGTGTCCAGAAATGATATAAGTGCATTACCAGGAATAACAATAATAATGTTCCGAGTAAACCCATGGTGCGACTATACCATTTGCTACCCCTGTTGGCAAGATTGATTTTATATCCCTTACCACGACGACGCAGGTTTTTGGTTTCCAGTACATATCCCTGGATAATATGAATGATAAAAAAAATAAAAAGGACGATCTCCATTATGCGGATAACAATCATGGAACCCATGAAATGGGCAGAAAAATTGAACATTTTTCCATTGTCATTTGCCCAAATGGTAGCATTTAAACCTGCATGCACCACTAAAAAACTTATGAGAAAAAGACCGGTCAATGCCATTACTAACTTCTTGCCTATGGAGGATGTAAAGAATTCGGACCACTTCATATGAATACTATTAATCGGTCGTGGCTGCAGTCGACCTGACAGTTTTTTGGATAATAGCAGCCAGTAGAATTCCGCAAAAATAACACGGGAACGCCAAATATGTTTGAAAATCTTTTTACAGAAATTATAAGCTATGGAGATTAAATATAAAATTGCGATCAGGGAGCAAGCCTGGACTGGAGTTCGTTATCTATTTTTTTAAAGAGATGAAACGGCTTATAAATGCGCCAGTTCTCAATTTCCATCAACTCCACATAATAATTCAATTTGGCTTTTTTAAAATCATATTGCGTTTGTTCGGGCATATTGATACAAACGATCCAGCCATTTTCATCAGACACTTCATCATACCATTCTTCGTAATAATCTTTATCGCTGCTGTGATAATTCAATACGTTTTCGCCAATCAGAATGAATTTATATATTCCTTCCTGCATAAAAACATCTATCACTTCCCGTTTCAACCACATGATATCATTTTCAATGGCGTCATTCCATTCACCGATCATTTCAATAACGGCATATTTTTCATCATAATCAGCCAATAAAACTTTCAGGTAAAGTGTGCGGGAACCAAATTCGTCCCATTGTGGATGTATAAAATAATTATAAACCTGGTTTGTGTATTCAAATTCAGAATAGTCGCGGCCATAAAATGGCGACCGCTCATCTTCTTCACTAATATAAATATGCCTCCAATTATAGAAAGGTTCAATCTCGTGCATGACTACTATTTGATAAATAACTTACCAATCTTTAAGAGGCTACCGAAAAAAATCCAGATCAGTTATTCAGGTTATCGATGGCCTTTTTTACGCTTCCATTTTTTAACAGCAAATCCTTTGCCTTATCATAGTTATCAATGCCCGTTTTTTCCATGACCATCTTTGTACCACGGTCAACCAGTTTTTCATTAGTCAATTGCATGTTGACCATTTTATTATCTTCTACCCTGCCTAATTGTATCATGACTGAGGTAGAAATCATATTGAGAACCAGCTTTTGAGAAGTTCCACTTTTCATTCTTGTACTCCCGGTAACAAATTCGGGTCCTACTTCAATGGCCACCGGAAAATCAGCGACCTGTGTTAATGGAGAACCTGGATTATTGGTGATAGATCCCGTTGTGATGCCGTGTTTGCTGCATGCTTCCAATGCGCCAATAACATAAGGTGTTGTTCCGCTGGCTGCAATACCAATCACTACATCTTTATCATTGATCTGGTGTTCCTGTAAATTCTTCCAACCTTCTTCCCGATCATCTTCCGCAAATTCAACTGCCTGCGTGATGGCTTTTTCTCCCCCTGCAATAACCGCTATTACCAGTCCATAAGGAACACCATAAGTTGGTGGACATTCACTTGCATCTACCACGCCAATACGGCCACTTGTTCCGGCACCTATATAAAACAAACGGCCACCCGCTAACATTTTATCACTGATCACTGAAACCAGTTTTTCAATTTCCGGGATCACTTTTTCTATTGCTGCTGGTACGGTAGCATCTTCCCTGTTAATATTAATAAGCAATTCTTCAATGGTCATTTTTTCCAAATGATGATAATTGCTGCTTTGTTCCGTAATTCTTTCAAATGACATATTCCTGATCTTTATCGTAATTTTTTATGGTGCTAGTTATGATATTCTACTAAACCCTGCATTGGATTTTTTAAAACCGTACCCAATTCAAACTCATAAGATTGGCAAAGTTGCAGTAAAACATCTTTAAATCCATTGGCTACACTGCCCACAAAATTAACGGGTAAATTCCATGCTTCTTTATATTTACATAAATGGGTGAAGAAAAAGTCGTTTAAACCGTCTTCAATAATATTCTCGATCATATAGTGGCCGCGGTTTTCAGCCAAAAACATAGTAAAAGTTGCCAGGTAGCGGTTAGGCAATGGTTTTTTATAAACATTTTCCAGGATCTCGGCGGCATTGGTTACATATTTTGCGTCAAACCTGGCTACCAGGTCATCATCAAAAGTTTTATATAAATAATGCTGTATAACTTTTTTTCCCAGGTAAGCGCCGCTGGCTTCGTCTCCTAATACATATCCCAGGCCGGGACTATTTTTTACAATCTTCTTTCCATTATAAAAGCAGGAATTAGAGCCGGTGCCCAAAATACAGGCAATTCCTTTCTGATGCTGACATAGTGAACGGGCAGCGGCCATTAAATCGTGATTCACTGTTACTGCTGACCCCGGAAAAACTTGTTGCAAAGCCTTTTTAACTGATTTTGCATTGGTTGGATTAGCACAGCCGGTGCCGTAATAATAAATTTCAGTCACTGATGTTTTGCTGATATGGGGCTTCAATTCATTTTCCACTAAATTCTTTATCTGGGCAGTAGATAAAAAATAAGGACTGATCCCTTGCGTAAAAATTGTTTTCCTTTTATTGTCCTTGACAAGGCACCACTCAGCTTTTGTAGCGCCGCTGTCGGCAATGAGTTTTACGACTGACATGTATTTGAAATATGATTAATTAAAGTATTGTTGTAATACATTCTGCTTACTTACCAATAACCACAAAACCTTTATTTTGCAATCAAATTAACAAAACAAAAGCCGATTTTTGTTTTTGCGCTTTTTTAAAAAGTACAGCGAAGATATAAGAACACGCTTAGCTATGCGTTAAACAAAAGCCTCATCAAAGAAAAATAAAAGAATTTTCAATTAATGAACAACAGGAAATTACAGGTTTGGTTGCCGCTGATATTTTCATTAGTGATGATAGCAGGGATGTTCTATGGATTTCGCCTGCACCAGCAAACAGGAACCCAGGCCAGTTTTTTCAAGAAAGAAAGAAGTACTGCTTTGCAGGAAGCGCTTGACCTGATTAACCTGAAATATGTTGACAAAGTTCATATGGACTCTTTGCAGGCTGGCGCCATGCAGGAGATGATGAGCGAATTGGATCCCCATTCTGTTTACATACCCGCAATGGATTTAAGTGAAGCCAATGAAGATATTATTGGCAATTTTGAAGGCATCGGGATCGAATTCAATATTTTTAATGATACCGTAAATGTATTGTATGTCGTTCCCGATGGCCCCAGTGATAAAGCAGGATTGCAGGTGGGTGATCGCATTTTAAAAGTGGGAGATTCTTCAATTACGAATCGGCGATTTGGAAGTGACCAGATAAAAAAACTGATCAGGGGTGATGATGGTTCTTCTGTAAAACTGCTGATTTCCCGCCAAAATAATTTAAAAAATGTAACCATTACCCGTGGCCGCATCCCCTTACCTTCTTTGGATGCTGCTTATATGTTAGACTCCATCACCGGTTATATTAAATTGAATAAATTTTCAGAAACCACCCATGAAGAATTTAGTCGTTCATTGGAAGATCTGCAGGCAAATGGTTTAAAGAAACTGGTTCTGGACCTGAGAGGTAATGGCGGAGGATTATTAATTGAAGCCATTGATATAGCCGATGATTTTTTAGATGAAGACAAACTGATTGTATATACTGAAGGTGAAAATGTAAAACGCCGGGAATACAAAGCACGCCGGGATGGTTTGTTTGAGCAGGGAGAATTGGTTTTATTGATAGATGAACTGGCCGCCAGCGCATCAGAAGTATTAGCCGGCGCATTGCAGGATTGGGATCGTGCAACCATTATTGGCCGTCGCAGTTTTGGAAAGGGACTGGTGCAGGAACAATATACATTGAGTGATGGATCGGCCATCCGGTTAACGGTTGCCCGCTATTATACACCATTGGGTCGCAGTATTCAACGCTCCTATGCAAATGGTAAAGAAGTTTACATGGATGAATTGTTTGAACGACATGAAAATGGACAATTGCAATCAGCAGATTCAAACAAGTTTGTAAAAGGCCAGACCTACGTTACCAAAAAAGGTAAAAAGGTTTATGGCGGCGGTGGCATCATGCCCGATATTTTTGTACCCATTGATACCAGTCGCCTGCAGGCAAGTGTAACCAAACTTTACCTGGAAGGAACCTTTAATAATTTTGTTTACCAATATTACAGTCAGCGACTGCCTCTATTTGCCCAATACAAATCGCCGGCAGATTTTAATAAACGGTTTAATAATACCAATGATGCCTGGAACAAACTGGTGCAGTTTGCAAAAAAAGATTCTATCAATTTGCAAAATATACCAGCGGCAGACCGGGAAGCAATTGAACAAAGATTAAAAGCATACCTGGCCAGGTTCCGCTGGCGCAACCAGGGTTTTTTTGAAGTACTGAATAATAGTGATCCTACTATTATCAAAGCCATGGAAGTAATTGGAAAATAAAAAAGCAACAGCGGTGGCTATTGCTTTACAGTTGGCTTGTAAGAAAAGGGTTGATTTCTTTTTATTTTACAATACATCCCGGTCCTTCTCAAATACTTCTTTCTTTTCTATTTTGTAAGAAAGCATGAGGCCCATTCCGCCACCAATACCAATTAATGCGAAATAAAGAGGGGCTGGTTCTATTCTTTCAGGAATAGTAAATACATCGATCAAATAAGCAAGGAGTAAACCAATTCCTGCACCCATAAATAATAACCCGTTTTTAAGGTTACGGTAAGGACGTGGGCTGCGGGGATCCTTTCCTCTTTCCATCATAGCCATGTTTTCCCTGGTTCTGAGGTAAACGATTCCAAATATCATTGCAAATGCACCTAAAGGAACCAGGATGGGGATTAATAATTCTGCGCCGTTCATAATTGTAAATTTAAATGTTTTAAAGAATTTGTTGGGTTTGTTCTATATGACCATCCTGTTTTGAACCAGGTTACAGTTTTCAGAACTTTTTAACCGTCTATACAGGTTAAGACTACAACCATTTCGGGCAGGTTACAGGAAATTTATAATATTTTAAAAAAGACTGTTTCAATCATATATATAATAAATCAATACTTATTATATAGTAGTCAACCAGAAATTAATTTTCTTTGCAGTGTAACCCGCAACACAAAAAACGGGTCTAACTAACTGAATGTCGACTGGATCCACGGATATAGAGATCATTAGCAGGGTTTTGAATGGTGAGCAGCATGCTTATTCTGAGCTGGTTGACAGGTATAAAAATTATGTTTTTACGTTAACCCTGCGGTTTATCAAAAGCCGGGAAGATGCTGAGGAAGTGGCCCAGGATATTTTTGTAAAAGTATATCGCTCTTTGGCCGATTTTAAAGGAACATCCAAATTCAGCACCTGGTTGTACACGGTGGTTTATACCACTTCCATTACTTTTTTACGAAAAAAGAAAATGGAAGTGCATTCGCTGGATGATGAAAGAACATTTGAACTGGCCGATAGCCAGGATTCGGGATTCAGGGCTAACCAGGTGGAACAGAAATCGAAAGTTAACATGGTTAACCAGGCCATTAAACTACTTTCACCGGATGATGCCCAGGTTATAACCCTTTTTTATAAGGCAGAACAAAACCTGGAAGAGATCGCTAAAATATTGGGACTTGAAACAAATACGGTCAAAGTTAGATTACACAGGGCAAGAGCCAGGTTGAAGGAAAAAATGGAAACACATTTCAGGGAAGAGGTAAAAGATATTTACTAATAAATTATTTAATCATGAATACCGAGCATTTCAGCAGCGAGCATATGGAAGAAAGGTTATGGGAATATATTGACGGATTCAGCAACCCGGATGATCTTCCTGTTGTAAAAAGGCTGATAGAAGAAAACCAGTCCTGGAGAGAAAAATATAATGAACTGGTTGAAGTAAATCAATTGCTTCATGCTACAGAGTTAGAAGAACCTTCTATGCGTTTTACAAAAAATGTAATGGAAGAAATCACCCGCTTACAAATTGCACCTGCAGCCAGTTCATACATCAACCATAGGATCATTTGGGGTATTGGAATATTTTTTATCGTACTTATTGTTGGATTTCTTATCTATGGTTTTGGACAAATAGATTGGACTGCCAGTTCAGACACCAGTATGTTACCGGTTGATATCAGGAACGTTGACTACAGCGCTTTATTCAACAATACATACATCAATATATTTATGATGATCAATGTTGTTCTTGGCCTGATGCTATTGGACAAAGTTTTGATGAACAAAAGAAAGAAACATTACACATAAACGCTCATCATTTTTTTGAGTGAATAACGCAAAGGGCAAATGTTCTTTGCGTTTTTTTATGATTAATCTCACTCCATTTACGTTTTTCAAAATCCACATAATTGAAGCTATATTCTCACCTCAATTCTAAAATGTACCTTTGCAAATAATTATAAAATCATATGGATATAAAGAATAACATCCTTGAAACAAT
>CAMPGG010000086.1 GCA_946885335.1 uncultured Chitinophagaceae bacterium | reverse complement strand
ACCCTGTCCGCCGCGATTTCCACCGCCGCCACCCCGGCTACTGCCGCCGCCTCCCTGCCTGTCATCTGCGGCTTTGACTACTAAAGGCTTTTTACCCAAAGAAATATCATTCAGATTTTCAATGGCATCTTTGGCTTCAGCTTCCACAGGCATCTCTACAAAACCAAAACCCCTGCTTTTACCGGTTTCTTTATCCATAGCCACTTTAGCGGAAGTGACCGTTCCGAATTTCTCAAATATTTCTTCCAGCTCAGCATCGTCAAGATCGTAAGGAAGACCGGCAACAAAAAGATTCATGTATTATTTTTTTGTAAAAATACAGAACAATCGTGGTAAATGAGCAACCTTCTTTAGAGGCTGAAACCTGACAATTGTTAGTTCAGTTTCTTCTTTTTAAACATACCTTCCATTCTTTTATAAATTATTAAAAAGCGGGTCAATTTTTTTTATCAGATATTGGTAACCGTTAGTTAAAAGTTTTGAATAAATTGAAACCCTGAATTTCATCATTCAACCTAAACATCATGCGCAGTTTTTTACCGTTGTTTATTTTATTTTTTTTATCCTGCAGTTCGAGTCGCTATGTAGTGACTGAAACAAAAGAGACTATACCTGTTAAAGCTGAACGTGAATTCAGAGCTGCATGGATCGCTACGGTGGCAAACATTAACTGGCCATCAAAACCAGGATTAAGTGTTGATCAACAAAAACAGGAAGCCATTGATTTGTTGAATTTTTTGCAGAAACATCATTTTAATGCGGCCATCTTCCAGGTAAGACCCCAGGCTGATGCACTTTATCAAAGTAACCTGGAACCCTGGTCTTATTTCCTGACAGGTGAACAAGGCAAAGCTCCGGAACCATTCTATGATCCATTAGCATTTTGGGTTGATGCGGCACACGATCGGGGTATTGAACTGCATGTGTGGTTGAATCCTTACCGGGCACATCATATTTCTGGTAAAGAGATCAGCGATCAATCCATTATTAAAACCAATCCAGAATTAGTAATGAAATTGAAAGAGGGATATTGGTGGATGGACCCGGCACAAAAGGGTACACAAGACAGAACGACTGAAGTGGTGATGGACCTGGTAACACGTTATGATATAGACGGTGTTCATTTTGATGATTATTTTTATCCATATCCGTCTTATAATCTGAATGAAGACTTTCCTGACCAGGCAAGCTGGAATGCATACCAGCAAAATGGTGGAAAATTATCCAGGGGTGATTGGCGCAGGGAAAGTGTAAACAAACTGATAGAAAGAATTTACACCAACATAAAAGAAATAAAGCCACATGTAAAGTTTGGTCTTAGTCCGTTTGGTTTGTACAGGCCTGGCTTTCCGGCATCCATAGAAGGTTTTGACCAGTATGAACAATTGTATGCTGATGCCCGTCTTTGGTTAAACAAGGGATGGATAGATTATTTTACGCCTCAACTTTACTGGCCGGTCAATCGCATTCCGCAAAGTTTCCCGGTTTTGTTGGGATGGTGGAATAGCGAAAATGTTCATAACCGGCATCTCTGGCCAGGGATAAATGTTGGCAGAGATACTACTGATAAAAATGCGGATGAAACATTTAACCAGATCATGATTTCACGTGGTATGCTGCCACAAAGCATGGGTGTGGTTCATTGGAGCATTTCATCTTTGACGCTGAATCCCAAAACATCACAAATTTTGCTGGATGGACCATATAAAAAAAATGCGTTGGTTCCGGCCAGTCCATGGTTAGATAATGCAAGACCCATGGCTCCTTCGGTTTCTTCATCTAAGCTACAGGATGAAATTAATATTTCCTGGACACCGGCTGTTGCAACGGATGCATTTCGTACGGTTGTTTATTACCGTTATGGTGATCGATGGAATTATACCATCCTGAATCGAAATGAAAGCAATTATTCATTAAAAAAAGCTGTGGAAATCCAAAACAACCAGGTTTCTTTAAATAAAGTGGCCGTTACAACTATTGACCGGACAGGTAATGAGAGTCAGCCTAAAATTATTGACATTAATGAATAAACTGTTTTAGTTAATTCGTTTTTCATTGATCGCTTTTACCCAGTGCTTGTTTTTGCATGAAGGACATTGATATTCTTTTTGGGGTGTAATGGTTTGCACTGTTCCGCAACAGTTACAGGCATAAATATTTTCTTCCTGTATTGTTTCCACGAAGTCATCATATAAATGGGGCAGAATGGGTAGACCATATTTCACTTCTTCCTCCGGGTAAAAGATGATGCTGATTTCACCGGTTGCTTCAGCGATGGCAATCTTTACCTGGCCAAGGTGCGAAACATTATTCATTCTTAATTGTGCAAAAAATTCCTGGTAGGAGATAGGTTCCTTCTTCATTTCGCTCATAACAAATGCGCCGTTTCTAATAATGTAAGAAGCCGAACCCTCAACAATTTTTTCGATTCTTTCACTTTTCTCAGTCATGTAGGTTAGTAGCCGGTAAAGTATAACAACAACTGTTAAAACCAGCATGCCAAATACCAAACCAACATCTTTATAAAACATTGGATCGCCGGCCGCAGAACCTAATGCGATGATTACGCCTAATTCGAATACAGATAATTGTTTTATACCTCTTTTACCTAATAAACGAAGACTGGAAAGGATAAATGTAAACATGATGAGGGTGCGCAGGGCAACCTCGAAAATGAACATCCATTTTTCCTCACCAAAAAAGAATGCATGCCAGTCAAATTTGAGCAGAAGGTAAAGAGGCAATAATAAATATGAGATATCCATTTTCTGGTAAGTGTAACAATCCAGCTAAAAAACTCATACCATCATTAAGAAAATTATTTCAGGTATTTCCGGTACATTTTCAAAATGCGGAAAGTTACAGCCAGTATATCCCTGCTTTGCAGCAAAATACTGGTTTGCAGGACCGATTGTTTTACACCTGGTTTTTTATCCTGTATCTGGGCTACCTGGCTATCCAATTGAAGATTGATATAGGTTCGCACATCATCCCTGGCAATTTTAATATGATCAAATGTGCTGAAGTTTTTATTTCTTAATGCATTGGTGGTTATCACTAAAAACCGGTTCATTTTAAATTTCAGTTCTTCTGTTATCCGGATGAAATCTTTATCAGGCTGGCGATGAAGATTTTTGATATAGTGAAGACATTCTTCTCCCAGGTTTTGAGCGGATGTGGCTATATCCTGTAACAGGTCAGTACTGTATAAAAGTAATTCCGCAGCTTTTTTATCTGCCGTATTCAGGTTTTGAATTTGCCTGATGCTTTGCGCCCTTAACTTAAATCCATATTCTGCCAGGTCTTTTAAATCTGCGTAAGCTTTTTCCAACGCATCAAGATCCTCATTTTTCAATCCTTCTAAAACACGGGAATATTGGGTATTGATCACATTGAGTGAATCGGTAACCATGTCTTTGTTTGATTCAAAAATATCCAGGTCAGCTTCGGGTAAAAGTTCAAGTCTTTTGGCTTTTGCCTGGGTTTTCTTTTCTTTTTTAGCAAAACTGATATGAGAAAAAATGATATAAAAAGCTACCACGCCAACAAGAATGATGGTACCTATCATTTCACCTTTATATAAAATCAAAGCAAAAATGCCGGCTACCACAAAAGCAATTATCGCTGTAATAAACCAACCTCCGATAACACTTAATACACCTGCAACCCGGTAAACAGCCGATTCACGTCCCCAGGCCCTGTCCGCAAGTGAAGTACCCATGGCTACCATAAAGGAAACATAAGTGGTTGATAAAGGTAATTTCATTGAAGTAGCCCAGGCAATCAGTACACTGGCGATAATCAAGTTGGCTGAAGCCCTTACAAGATCAAATGCCTTTTTTTCATGAATGATAGTTGCCTGCCTGATCTTGTTTTTTTCAAAACTGAGTTTGTATTTCCTGGATATTGCATCCGGAACAATCAGGGAAAAAAAGTTACCCAGGAGAATGGATGTTTTTACTATACTCCGGGAAACGGCAGTTGGCTTAAATCTTTCTTCTCCTTCATGCTGGTGACTCAGGTTAACTTCTGTTTCTGTTACTTTTTTTGCTTTGGAACTTAACCACAACGTTGCAGCCATCACAATGCCTGCAATAAGCAACATATAATTTGGAACGATTACATCATTAGAGGCTAAATAATCCTGGTAGAATGCATCTGCGGCAACTCCACTGTTTTGCCAGTTTTCAAAAGCAAGGAAACCGGTTATTGGAACCCCGATAAAGTTCACCAAATCGTTACCGGCAAAAGCCATCGCTAAGGAAAAAGTTCCCATTAGAACCACCAGTTTTAAAGGGTTCAGGTTGGCAAATCTTTGTAGCAGGTAACTTAGCAGGTATCCCAAAACAAACAGTATTCCCAAAATGATAAGTGTATTATTTGATACCCACTCCATGATCGGGGTGTCAACAAGTGATGTACCCTTTAGTCCCTTGATCAATAAAAAATTAATGATGGCGGTTATGCCTAAAGCTGCGTACAGCGGACCGTATTTTTTTAGCTTTTCCTCGTAGTTGAATGTAAATAACAGCCTGCTTAAATATTGTATGATGATACCTACGGTGAATGCAATAATAATGGACAGAAATATCCCTGAAATAATGGTAATCACACTTTCGGCATTGATATACTTCATCATTTCATTTACCGGGTCTTTCTGGTCAATGGAAATAAGAAAACCGGTGATCATGGCTGCACCCAATAACTCGAAAATGATAGAAACCGTTGTGGAAGTAGGAAGTCCCAGTGAATTGAAAATATCAAGCAATACGATATCTGTAAGCATTACGGCAAGGAAAACCCACATAATGGTTTCCAGCGTAAAATATTCCGGGTGAAAAATTCCTTTCCGGGCTATCTCCATAATACCACTGGAAAAAACGGAGCCCAGGATAATTCCCACAGCTGCTACAATGATAATGGTGCGGAAAGGTGCAACTTTACTGCCGATGGCAGAATTTAAAAAATTAACTGCGTCATTACTAACGCCAACGATTAAGTCAACAATCGCTAAAAGAAAAAGAATGACTACCAGGAATATTAAAAATGCCATAAAAATCGGGTGCGTAACTCCAAAGAAATGAAAGTTGCGCAGTATTTGTAGGTTAATAAATTGTTACCTGTTTTATTCAATGCTTTTATTGCTTATTTTTTAATCCTTTTCTTCATTTCTTCAACCGGCATTTTTATTAGTTTTCCCATTTGTTGATTACCCTGGTATGTAACAACCCATAAATTGGCCGCATCTTTCGGCAGCCTGAGGGGTTTAGTATAAGCCGGGTAAAACTGGTCAGGAAATGATTCATCAAAACTATAATGAATATTTAAACCTTCAACTTCTGTTTTTAAATCAATGATGATCGTACTATCCGCCTCCCGGCTGAAAGTAAAAATTGGATCGTACATGCTCCTGGAGTATTTGACCTGGGCCACATCAAAACGATCAAAATGTTTTTCTGTCCGGGAAACAAAGCTATCCCAATTCTTTAATCCCGGCTGGCTCCACACGCTTTCTGAAATGGCAAACCCCCTGGGCCACAACATATATTGTGCATGGCGGAATGTATTTAATCGCTCACTCCATAAATTGGCTTGTCCGCCCAGGATCAGTTTTTTATCTATTCCTTCAGGCAATGGATCAAATTTGTATGATTGATTTAATCGAACCATGGCATAGGTTGGTGGCTCCGCAACAGGATCACCCTGGTATAGATCAACATATGTTTGGCCGTGCGGCGACATTACCACCGGGTGATTCATCTTTGCCGCTTCAATGCCGCCTTTTTCACCGCGCCAACTCATCACGGCAGCATTGGGTGCCAATCCACCTTCCAAAATCTCATCCCAACCCATCATTTTTTTGCCTTTCGATTCTATAATACGACCCACACGTTTTACAAAATAACTTTGCACTTCGTGCATGTCTTTCAACTTTTCTTTTTTCATTAATTGTTTAATCGCACCACTTTTTTCCCAGAAACCTTTATATGTTTCATCACCACCCATATGGATGTAAGCGAATGGAAATAATTGTGCCACCTCTGTAAAGACCTTATCCAACACCTCATAAACTTTTTCATTGGCAGGACATAAATTGTTATCGATGGTTCCATAAAATCCACCACCCGGTGGCCAGATCATAAAGCGTTCACCGGCGTTTACCTGCACTTTCCCTGGTGTACAACTTAACCCTGGAATAGAAGCTAACATAGCCATACTGTGACCGGGAACATCTATTTCGGGCATAATTTCTATGTGCCGCTGCTTTGCATATTGTACCAATTCTTTGATGTCCTCGTGGGTATAAAAGCCTCCATACGTTTTTGGTTCATCAGGTTTTGGTTTTGACCATTCCCCCCATCGGCCAACACGTTTTGCACGCCAGGCGCCTATATCTGTTAGTTCAGGCAAACTTTTTATTTGTAAACGCCAACCCTGGTCATCAGTTAAATGAAGATGGAGCCTGTTATATTTATATGCAGCCATTTGGTCAATAAAATCCTTTACTTCCTGCACAGTAAAAAAATGTCTTGCCACATCAAATAATAATCCACGCCAGCCAAACCGGGGATAATCAGTGATTTTTACCGTTGGAATTTTCCATTCCACATCATTTACTTTTTGACTACTAAGTATTTGCGGGGGAAATAATTGCATTAAGGTTTGCATTCCATAAAATAAACCCGCAGGTTGATTGGCATTGATAGATATATCTTTATCCGTTACCGTTAGTTGATATCCTTCCGTTCCTAAAACAGTATCAGCGACAGGATTAAGGTTGAATGAAATGGTGGATTGATTGCTGCCTGCCTGTATGCTATAACCTGTTGACTTTGAAATTTTATCGCTGAATTGTTTAATAACCTGCTGCACTTCCGGGGATTGGTTATTACTGCCAACCACAATTTGGGAGGGCAAAATAAATGAACCACCTGTTGCCTGCATACTAACAGGAAGCGGTATCAGCGCTATGTTTTGGGGATTTGATTGGGCAACGCTTGTAACTGAAAGCAATAACGTGGATAAAATCAGGAAATATGTTTTCATATGCTAGTATTAATCAGAGATGCAAAGATGCAGGTTTTTGATGATGGTAAAAAAGTCCGGGTATTCATGCTTGTAAACTTTCATCAGCCGGTTTTTGATAAATGCCACTTTCTATTTCCAAAACGCCATTCTCTAAATTTGTCAGCAGGTTTTGTAATTTCTCCTTCCATAAATCACCCATAATTAAGTGCATACTTAATTTCGGTTGTCCCTGGCTGTTGATCCGCTCTGTCATTTCTTTTAAAAATTGAATGCCTTCTTTTGTATGATCCTTGATTTTTAGTTTGATGAATCCGTCATTGATCAATAATTGGTGAAGTGTTGCGGAAGTAACCAGGAAACTGATTGAATGATCATTTGCCCATGGAACGGGATAAATAACATCAGCATGGCTTTTTGTAAAAATATCATAGTAAATAAGTCGCCCGCCGGGTTTCAGCACTCTTTTTATTTCAGAGTAAAATTTTTCTTTATCCCTGATATTCATTTGCACATGTTGTGTCCATACGATATCAAAACTTTCATTTTCGAAAGGCATATTTAATGCATCCGCATGAATGTATTGAACCAGGTGGTCGAGGTCAACCAATTGCGTAAGCAATTTCGCTGTCTGAATAAATTCTTCCGTAATATCAATACCTGTTATATGGCAACCAAATTCACTGGCAAGCATTCGGCATGGTCCGCCAATTCCGCAACCAGCATCCAGGATACGCATCTCTTTATTAAAGCCGGCTTCCTTAGCTAATTCCATTGATACAGCCGCCCCGCGAACATGAAATTCATCCACTGCAGCCAGGTCCTTGCGGGTAATTTCTGTTTTGCCCTGATCTTTTAATGCCTGTAAAATTTGCTGATAAAGTTCCGGTCGTGTATAATGGGTTTCAATTGGCGAAGACATTGTTGGTTGAAAGGTTGAATGGTTGAAAAGTTTAAAGGTTTAAGTTTTAGCAATTGATGGACTGCTTATTTACTTCAATTCATCAAAAATAGCAATGGCTAAATAGCCAACAATGGAAAGCATGAGGCCGGCGAAGAATACCTTATAAGCAATGGTCAGGTAGCTGAATTTTTTTGAAAGCACCTTTCTTACCGCATAAGATTCTTTGATCAAATCTTCAAAAACCAGCTTTTTATCACCCCTGAAAAAATGGTACATATCATCTGAATATTTTTCCCAACTCACTTTTCTAAAGCCCGGATCCAGCCGGTCAAAGCTTCCGAAAAAGAATCGTTCTTTTAAATGATCATCATCATCATCCCAATTTTTTTCCAATGGTTTGCTGGCCAGAATGCCATAAAAAATGGTAACAATCGCACCAACCAAAACGCAGGCAGTAGGGATTGTATAAATAAAATGCGTTTCAATCCGCCTGAAAGAAAAGGCAACCACTACCGGCGCCAAAATAGAATTTACCTGGATCAGAAGACCTGCTTTGCGATCGGCAAGTGCAACCAGGTCAAGGTAATTTCGGAATGCAATGCGAAAAAGATCCTGGCTCTCTTTGGCTGACAAACTTTCAAAACCATCTTCATTGTATTTTTTATCTTTCTGTTCTTCAGCTCTTAATTTGTCAATGCGTTTTTCCAGTTCGATAAAATTTTTATTTCTCGTACTTCCGTAAACACGAATGGCATACGGCGTATCAAAACTGTGCATGATGAAATAGTACTTGCATTGTAAAAGCCATTCAAGTTCCGTATACGTTTTCTTATTCACTCTTTCTTCCTCGATGCGTAGCAGAGAAAGCCTTTCCAATGCATCAGGCAATCCCAGGTGAATGTCCTTTGCATCTCTTAAAACATTTTCAACAGTGTTCTGCGGTGTTTTATTCAGCAAATAAAAATCAGCAAAGTAGCGGATCACTTTGCGTTCCTTTTCGCTTACTTTATTTTGATCCAGGAATTCATCAACTATCTCCAGGTATTTCTGGTGATGGCCATCGCCCTCTTTGATAAATAGATGGCTGAGAATCAGGGCTACCAGCCCGGTTTCATAATCCTCCCTCGTAAGACCTTCGCCCCTTGCAATTTCTTTGCAAAGTCTTACACTTTCACTCGCATGCCTGAAATCGTGAAATACAAACCAGTCATTGTGCAATTCTACATAAGCATAGAAAAAAGCAAGTGCCTTTTTTACCAGGCCCTTTTCCTGTTTATCCATGTTGGGTGGTTTTGTTGGTTAATTTTCTCCCTTAAATTAAACTATTAAACAATTATTACAGGAAAGGCTGAACTAAAATCTTAAACAATACTCATTATAGGGTAATAGAGAATGAAGATAAAAGCTGGCAGGAAGCCGGATATTTAGTAACTTAATAAACTAAATGCAAAACTATGCCACGCCTTAACTTTTTGCTTTGTAGTGGATTTAGTTTGATTAGCGTTGCCGCTGTAAACGCACAAAACTTTCCCAAAAATCCAACCTTGCAACAAATTGTAGGTTTTCAATTAAACCAGGTACAGAACTGGCAAATGGAGCAACTGCCGGCTAATTCTGTTTTATATCAATTCAAATCGCCTGTTCCTAAAATTAAATCCAATCAAATTTCAGACTTTGAACCCATCATTCGTTTTTCAATACAGCCGGAGACGCCTGTTGTGGAGATGTTGTTTAATGAAATTTATCCAGTCCATTTATCATCAAATCAATCTTATGCTGATTGGTTAAAACAAAGCCGATGGCATTTAATCAAAAAGAATATGCGTAATTGAATGATTACTTCATAGGCCTGGTAAAACTTGTCCATATCCTTTTTAAAACTTTACACTGAAATTAAAACTGACATGGCATAATAATTTATGCGACAGCTTTTCTCATCTCTTTGGTAGTAAAAAAAATCAAACAAAATCACGATGCAAAATGGAACAATGATCCAGTATTCACACTGGTACACACCAGCTGATGGCCAGCTATGGAATGAAGTGAAAGAAAATGCCGGCCGCTTAGCGGAAATGGGTATTTCCGCCGTCTGGCTGCCACCAGCCAGTAAAGGTTCAAAAGGTGCATATAGTGAAGGATACGATGTTTATGATTTGTATGACCTGGGTGAATTTGACCAAAAGGGATCTGTTAGAACCAAGTTTGGTACGAAGCAGGAATTGATTGAAGCCGTGCAGGCATTGAAAGAAGCCGGTCACCAGGTAATCGTTGATATTGTTTTAAATCACCTGGGAGGTGGTGATGAAACGGAGCGTATTCATGTTGTAAAAGTAAATTCGGAAGACCGGAATGAAGTTATTTCTGATCCGATAGAAATTGAAGCCTTCACTAAATTTACTTATCCCGGTCGCAATAAAAAATATTCTGAATTTATCTGGGATCACCAATGTTTTAGTGGTGTTGATTATGATCACAGTACTGGAGAAAATGCTATTTATAATATTCTGCAGGAATGGGGTGATGATTGGGAAGTAATGATCGATGACGAAAAAGGTAATTATGATTACCTGATGTTTAATGATATTGAATTCAGAAATCCTGCGGTAAGGGAAGAATTAAATCGATGGGCCAAATGGTTTCATGATACCGTTCCTTTTGATGGTGTAAGACTGGATGCAGTAAAACACATCTCTCCCAAATTTTATAATGAATGGCTTGATAAGCTGAGAGAAGCTACCGGGAAAGAAATTTTTGCCGTGGGTGAATATTGGGCTCCCGGTAATCTTGAATTATTACTTCGCTATATAGATGCAACGGAAGGCAGGATGAGTTTATTTGATTCTGCATTACAACATAAATTACACCATGCCAGTAAAAGTGGAAATGAATTTGATTTAAGTACAATCCTGGATGATTCATTGATGAATGCATTTTCTGAAAAAGCAGTTACCGTTGTTGATAATCATGATACACAACCTTTGCAATCTTTAGAGGCGCCGGTTGAACATTGGTTTAAACCCCATGCTTATGCGCTTATTCTTTTGCGTGACCAGGGTTATCCCTGTATTTTTTATCCCGATCTGCATGGCGCTAACTATACCGATAAAGGAAGGGATGGAAATGATTACGAGATCTTTTTAAATAAGGTGGAGGAACTGCCCGATTTGCTCAAGGCCCGCAAAGAAAATGCTTATGGCATGCAAAGGGATTACTTTGATCATAACAATTGCATCGGCTGGACGCGGGAAGGAGATAATGAACATAGTGGTTGCGCTGTATTATTAACCAATGGAGATGAAGGACATAAACAAATGGAAATAGGGGAGCGATATGCAGGTAAAACATTTATCGACTTATTGCAAAAGCACCCGGCTGAAGTTATTATTAATGAAAAAGGTTGGGGTGAATTTTATGTAACACCTGGTTCAGTTAGCGTTTGGATTGAGAAAATATAAACCGTGCAAATCTCAACTTTAATAATAAATTCTTTCTTCTGAATTCTCTTTCATATTGCATTGAATAAAATTTATTGATCATTACAAAATGATGTAACTTTTATACATCAATTCAACCCTCTCCAAGCAATAGCGTACTTCGTGTAATCAAACTTTTTATTACTAAAAAAATTAAATCATGAAAAAATTAATTTTCACTGTTTTAGGCAGCGCTATGCTTCTTACCAGTATATCCGGTTATACACAGGATAAGGTTAAAGTAAAAAAGGATGAAATGAAGGTTAAATCTGATAAGAAGAAAATGAAAATGGAAGGCATGACAAATATGGATATGCCATACAAAGCCAACTATTCATCTCAATTTGCAATGAATGACCAGGCTCATGCAAAAAAGGTT
>CAMPGG010000085.1 GCA_946885335.1 uncultured Chitinophagaceae bacterium | reverse complement strand
GCTGCCGATGCTTTTGCGTCCTGGTTGATAATTTCTTCTGCCAGTTTTTTTGCTTTTATTCTCGCATAACGATGGGTGGTATCTCCATTGGGCTGGTATTGACCGGCCAGGTTTTCATAATGCTGGGCTAATAAAAACTTAGCCTCCAATGCCACGGAGTTGGCTGGGTATTTTTGTACAATTTGCTCCAGGGATGCTACATATAAACTGTCTTTCTTGTTCAACGTGGTATGCTGGTGAACAAATACAATTCGTGCAATATCCGCATCGATAAGTGGATCAGGAGATTTATCATTTAAATGAAATGCCAGTAAACGCTGGTAAATTTTTAATGCATTGTAATGATTGGCAAGTGAATCATCTGTTTTAATGTCATAGGTAGCAAAACGGGAAGCTTCAGAAAATAATTGCTCATCATCGAGTTTAAATGCATAAGCAGGTTTATTGACATCTCTTTCATCGTTGGTAAAATAGGTCAATGCCTGGTGTGCCAGTAAATCGTAAAGTGTTGGACGGAGTTTGCGTGTATTTCCTTTAACGATGATTGCATCAAAAGGTGGAAGCGCTGTATTTTGTAAAAGCTTTTCTGCAACCAAAGATTCTTTAAATAACTGCGTGATCTTTAGATGAAAATCTTCGGCGGTCCATGTTTTAATATCATTTTTTATAAACCCTGTAGTGGCCGTGCGATTATACATTTGCCAGCGATGTTGCTGAAAATAATTCCAATACAAATTTGCCTGCAGGCTTTTTAATAAGGAAGTAACGGGTTCTTTTGAATCAGCAATTTCTTTCTCAATATCCGCAATGGCCAAAGCCTGGTTGTTTTCGCGGGTTTCCTGTTGTAACCCGTTTATGTAAATCAGTGACTTAATAACCTGTGCATCCTGTTTATCTTTCTTAGCCAGTTCGTAAATCTTTTTTACTTCTTCCAATGCTGATGCAGGCAAACGCTTTTTTACCAGTTCCTCAACTTTTTTCCATTGTACATCATAATTCCTGATCGATTGCTGTGCATTCATACTCATTGAACAAAAAATCATTAAACAAAAAATGGCTAACCTGTTTATACGTTTTAACATCATTGTACGATTATTAATTTAACTGATACTCTTTCAGATGCAAACAGCAGTTGTTTTACATAAAAGGAGCATATCTTTCTATTTTGCAGAAATTTAAAGTTAAAAACAACTTTGTCCCCAACTTCATGCAATATACTTTGCAAAAAAAAACCTTCCTGTAAGAGAAGGTTTATATCCTTTGTTAAAAAAATATTATTGCATTACTTCTGCCATTCGTTTTCCAATGTCTGCAGGACTTTTTACAACATGAATACCACATTCTTCCATGATCTTCATTTTTGCTGCTGCAGTATCTTCGGCCCCACCGATGATAGCACCGGCATGTCCCATTCTGCGGCCCGGAGGTGCTGTTTGACCGGCTATAAATCCTACTACTGGTTTTTTATTTCCCTGTTCTTTTATATACCTGGCGGCTTCGGCTTCCATACCACCACCAATTTCACCGATCATCACAATAGCATCGGTCTCATCATCATTCATAAATAATTCAATGGCTTCTTTGGTTGTTGTGCCAATGATGGGATCACCACCAATACCTACGGCTGTAGAAATTCCCAAACCAGCTTTTGCTACCTGGTCTGCAGCTTCATAAGTAAGTGTACCGGATTTTGAAACAATACCGATCCTGCCTTTTTTAAAAACAAAACCAGGCATAATACCCACTTTACATTCATCAGCAGTAATCACACCCGGGCAATTTGGTCCGACCAAACGGGTGCCGGTGCCTTGTAAATAATTTTTCACTTTTATCATATCCTGGGTAGGAATACCTTCTGTAATACAAACCACTAATTTGATACCTGCTTCAGTAGCTTCCATGATGGCATCGGCAGCAAATGCGGGTGGCACAAAAATGATCGATACATCCGCACCAGTATTTTTTACACAATCTTCAACCGTATTGAAAACCGGTTTGTCAAGATGTGTATTTCCACCCTTACCCGGCGTTACACCACCAACCACATTCGTTCCATATTCAATCATTTGGGTAGCATGGAAAGTGCCTTCAGTGCCTGTAAATCCCTGTACCAGGATCTTTGAATTTTTATTGATAAGAATACTCATGAAGTAATTTATTTACGAGGTTTGATTTCGATAAAAAGTGGTGCAAAACTAAGGAATTAGATCGAATGGCAACAGGAGATGACTTGTTTGGATTGATATGAATAATCATTTGTAAATCATGATTACTTAAGGTATCCCCAGGTCAGTGAACCATGGTAGGATTGCCAATCCGCTTTGGCGTTGCCTTTTAGCGGTTCCATTACAATAGTAGTTACCATCCATTCACCCAAGGTGCTGATAAAAAAAGTTACTTCCCCTTCATCATCCGTATTTAAATGATGTATGGAGATTTTTTCATTTAACCTGTGCCAGACCTTAACGGGTGCATTCTTTAAGGGATTGCCTTTGTATAAAATTTTCACTTTAAAATCGCCATCCTTTGTTAATGAATAAGGGTTATCGTCAGGTATAATGTCAATCGGAAGTCCCGTTTTTTTTGAATAGGTTTTATCTGTTTTGGACCCCACCTGGAAAATGGTTTTTGCACAACGCTGGTAACTTTCTCTTCCGGCTTTTTCAGCGATTCCGGCAGCCTTTCTTTCTTCCATTACATTTGAAAGCTTGTTTTCTGCCAGGTAATGTTCAAATTCAGTTGCATCCAATACTCTTGTTGCAGGTTTTGAATGAAAAGCCATCATTGCCGTGCCTTCATCAATTACCGAAATATTTAAAGAGTCGCCAGGGAGCGATGATAGATGCTGGTGACAACGATCGTTTACATCGGACCAATAAAAAAACAGGCTGTGAATGCGTGAACGATTGCCTGACCAATTTTTACCATCGAAATTATCGCCGGTAAAAAAGCGAAGACGAACCGTTTCTCCGGAATCATAAATAAATTTATTTGGCATGATCCAAAACTCATTCCCCTGCATTAAAAAGGAAGTGAGCATGACCGTTATAAACAGTATGTACTTTTTCATCCTTCAGATTCATTATTTTCATTGGGTTCAATAAGCGGGGAGGCAGACTTATGGGTAAGTTCACTCATATCCCTTTCATTAGGGATTTTGCCGGTTTCTTCAAGCATCCGCATATCTTTTGCGTCTTTCAAAAACTCGGAAGCAAAAATAAAGTCGTTCAATTTTTCATTTTTACTGAAAATGATCTCTTTATTATTTCCTTCCCATTCCTTTTCACCTTTATGCATGTATAAAATGGAATCACCCATTTCCATTACACTGTTCATATCATGGGTATTTACAACAGTGGTAATGTTGTATTCCTTTGTGATCTCCATGATCAGTTTATCGATGATCATAGACGTTAGTGGATCCAGGCCTGAATTGGGTTCATCGCAAAAAAGATATTTTGGATTTAAAACTACCGCCCTGGCGATGCCAACTCTTTTTTTCATACCACCACTAACTTCGGCCGGGAATTTCTTGTTGGTCCCTTTTAGTTCCACTCTTTCCAGCACTTCATTTACACGATCCAGTTTCTTTTTGTAATTCCATTTGGTAAACATTTCTAATGGAAACATTACATTTTGTTCAACCGTCAGGCTGTCAAATAATGCCGAGCCCTGGAAAAGCATGCCGATCTGTGTGCGGATCTCTTTTTTTTCTTCAGCATCCATTTTGATAAAGTCGTGGCCATCATATAAAACTTCACCGGCATCGGGAGTAAATAATCCAACCATGCATTTCATCAAAACGGTTTTTCCGCTACCACTGGAGCCGATGATCAGGTTACACTGACCAGGCTTCATCACACTGGAAACATCTTTGATCACTTTTACCCCGTCAAAACCTTTACTGATATGTTTTAATTCAATCATGCTGAATAATAAGCTGGTTTGTTGCTATAATAACATAGCTGAAAGAATATAATCCGCAAAAAGGATCAATATACAACTAACTACTACCGCCTTTGTACTTGATCTGCCAATTTCAAGAGAACCTCCTTTAACGTAATATCCAAAAAAAGAAGATACACTGGCAATTATAAAAGCAAATGTATAAGCCTTCACCATGGCAAATACTGCATTGTATGGTAGAAATCCTTCCAGCAATCCTTTATCATAAGTTGTGGATGACAAAATATTGGCAGCGGTACCTGCCAGTCTTCCACCATAAATTCCCAAGACTGCTGCAATAACCACCAGCATGGGAATTACTACGAGTGAAGCTAAAATTTTTGGTCCAACCAGGTATGCTTTTGTATTTATACCCATAATTTCCAAGGCATCAATTTGTTCACTCACCCGCATATTTCCCAATTCACTGGCGATCTTACTGCCTACAACACCCGCTAATACAATACAAACAAGGGTAGGGGCAAATTCGAGAATTACGGTATCCCTTACAATTTGCGCAATGGTTGATTTTGGAATCAATGGACTCACCAACTGGTAAGCCGTTTGCACAGCCGAAACAGCACCCATGAAAATTGAAATGATGGCTACAATACCTAAAGACCCAATCCCGATATCGGAACACTGATGCATGAATTCTTTCCAATACATCTTAAAATTTTCCGGCCTGGAAAACATGTCTTTGAGCATAAGTATGTAACGGCCAAAATCCGATATGAACTTCATATTGAAAAATCCCCTGGGATATTAATTTAAATTAAAGATACAAAGGCATGCTCAAGGTCTGGTATATGAAAAAATTGTTCCTCTCTATGCTTACAGGTTAAATTTCATTGTTTTTTTTGCTGGATCTTTTCCACCAGCGGGATTTTTTTACAATTTCCTGCGAACTCGTTTGGCATTTTTGTTGTGCATCAACTACCGCAATGATGGCCATATTGATGATACTACGCACAGAACTTCCTAATTGCAGTACGTGTACTGGCTTTTTCAAACCCATTAATATCGGACCTACAGCATCCCCGGTACCTAATTCCTTCAACAGGTTATATGTAACATTACCAGAGGCAAGATTGGGGAAAATCAACGTGTTTACATCTTGTCCCACCAATTCGGAAAATGGATAATTTTCTTTCAGGATTTCCTGGTTAAATGCCAGGCTTGCCTGCATTTCACCATCTACGATCAGCGAAGGCATTTTCTGTTTAACGATCTTTCGGGCTTCCGCAACCAGGCGGGCTTCCGGTGAATTGCTGCTGCCAAAATTAGAATAGCTTAACATGGCAATGCGTGGTACAATATTAAATAAACTCACTTCTCTTGCAGCCATAATGGTTATATCAGCTAATTCTTCTGCAGTCGGATTAAAACTAACCGTTGTATCGGCCAGGAATAATGGTCCTTTTTTGGTAAGCATCATGTACATGCCGGCAATATTCTTAACGCCATCCTCCGTACCAATTGTTTGTAATGCAGGCCGGATGGTATCGGGGTAGTTTTTGGATAAACCAGAGATCATTGCATCCGCATCGCCGGTTTCCACCATCATGCAACCAAAATAATTACGATCACGCATAACCTTTTTGGATTCATAAGCGTTCAACCCTTTACGTTGACGTTTTTTAAATAATAAGTCACCATAGTAATTTCTCTTTTCTTCCATTTCATCGCTACGCTGGTCAATGATGGGTATATGATCTATGTCCAATCCATTGGCTGCCGCTAATTTTTTAATGTTGGCTTCATCACCTAACAATATAGGATAGCCGATTCCTTCATCGTAAACAATAGTAGCGGCCTTTAAAATTTTAGCATTATCCGCATCGGCAAAAACAATTCTTCTTGGATCGCGACGGGCTTTATTTCCCAAAATGCGCAACATCTGGTTATCAAGTCCCAGTCTTTTATTCAAATCGTTCCTATATGCTTCCCAGTCAAGAATAGGAAATTTGGCAACGCCACTGTCCATAGCTGCTTTTGCCACCGCTGGTGCCACTGTCTCTAATAAACGCGGATCAACCGGTTTAGGGATAATATAATTGGGGCCAAATAAGATATTACTTTCATTATAAGCCATGTTTACAATATCAGGCACAGGGGATTTGGCTAATGCTGCCAGGGCTTTTACAGCTGCCAGTTTCATTTCTTCATTTATCTGCCTGGCCCGCACATCCAATGCACCGCGGAAAATGTAAGGGAATCCCAATACATTGTTTACCTGGTTGGGGTAATCACTTCTGCCTGTGGCCATGATCACATCTTTTCGTGCGGCTGTGGCTGCTTCATAAGTAATTTCAGGATCCGGGTTTGCCATGGCAAAAACAATCGGGTTTTTAGCCATGCTCTTAACCATTTGCGGTGTAATTACATTGCCAACACTTAAGCCAATGAAAACATCCGCGTCTTTCATCGCATCTTCCAAAGAAAGTTCGTGTTTGGCATTAGCGAATTTCAATTTGAAATTTTCCAGGTCGGTCCTGTCTTTGTGTAACACCCCTTTGCGGTCAAAAACAAGAAAGTTTTCATGCTTCACACCTAATGCTTCGTATAGTTGAATACAAGCCATAGCTGCAGCGCCGGCACCATTTACCACAACGCGAACTTTTTCTATTTTCTTTTTTTGAACTTCTAATGCATTTAATAAAGCCGCTGCACTAATGATAGCCGTTCCGTGCTGGTCATCATGCATCACGGGGATATTCATTTCTTCTTTCAGCTTTTTCTCAATGTAAAAACATTCAGGTGCCTTAATATCTTCCAGGTTTATACCTCCGAAAGTAGGTTCCAATGCTTTTACGATTTGCACGAATTTCTCCGGGTCCTTTTCATTTATTTCGATATCGAATACATCAATATCCGCAAATATTTTGAAGAGAACTCCCTTACCTTCCATAACCGGCTTACTGGCTTCGGGTCCTATATCGCCTAATCCTAAAACCGCCGTACCATTTGAAATAACTGCTACCAGGTTACCCTTTGCCGTATATTTATAAACATCTTCAATATTTTCCGCGATTTCTTTACAAGGTTCTGCTACACCGGGTGAGTATGCGAGGGAAAGGTCTCTTTGGGTTTTTGCTTCTTTGGTTGGAATTACTTCAATTTTTCCGGGCCTTCCTTTGGAGTGATATTCTAATGCCTGTTGCTTCCTGAGTTCTTTTGCCATGTTTTGGATTTGATTTTAATAACCATGGATTTGGATTGATTTAAAGCGTTTTTCATCCACCGCCATGTTTCATTTGGCGTGCAATTTACAAAATAAAGACACCCTTCACCGGTAAGTTTGTTGTTGTTATATTTGAAAATCTTAAAAAAACAACAACTGCTTCATGAGTAATGGAAATATCATTGAAACCAATGGTTTAAATTTTTCTTTTAAAAAAGGAATTCCGACATTAAATAACGTAAACCTGTCGGTGCCAACCGGTAGTATTTATGGTTTTTTAGGGCCAAATGGTGCAGGCAAAACCACCACGCTAAAATTATTGCTAGGATTACTTCGCAACCAGCAAGGCCGTATTGAATTATTTGGAAAAGATTTTACGCATCACCGTATTGAAATTCTAAAAAAAATTGGATCGCTCATAGAACAGCCTTCCCTTTACCAGCATCTTACGGCCAAAGAAAACCTGGAGATATACAGGCGGATATATGGGTGTGATAAAAAAAGAATTGAAGAAGTTTTACAACTGGTAGATCTGCATAAAACCGGTGGAAAGAAAGCAAAACAATTTTCGCTGGGAATGAAACAGCGTTTATCCATTGCCATTGCTTTATTGCATCAGCCTCCATTGCTGATACTGGATGAACCAACCAACGGACTTGATCCTAATGGTATTGTTGAAACCAGGGAACTATTAAAAAAATTGAACAGGGAAAATGGAACCACCATTGTTGTCAGTAGTCATTTGCTGGCAGAGGTGGAAAAGATGACTACGCATGTTGGTATCATTCACCAGGGAAAAATTCTTTTCCAGGGCATATTATCAGAATTACAATTATTGAAGAAAAGCCAAACCTTGCTGGAGATTGAAACGAATGACCCGGTTAAAACGATGGATATTTTAAAAACCAGGTTTGATGTAAGGCAAAATGCCAATTTGGTTGTACTGCCTTACCAGGATAATATCATGAATGCAAGTATTAATAAAATGCTGGTGGAACAAGGCATTGACGTGTACTCTTTGCATAACCGGCACAGCGATCTGGAACAACTATTTATGGACATAACAGCTAATAACATATGAATTTTATTACCAGTACCAGGGCAGAACTTTTAAAGACCAAACGAAGCGCCGCATTTTGGCTAAGTGTTTTAGGAGCATTATTTATCCCGGCTATTTTTTTTATGATGTATTATTTTAAGCCGGAAGTTTTTATCCCTATGCTAAAGGGCAATCCATGGCACTTTCATTTTTTAAGGGGATGGCAATCTTTATCTGCATTTTTATTACCCATGTTTATCATACTTGTTTGCAGTTTGATCCCGCAAATAGAATATAAAAACAACACCTGGAAACAGGTATTTGCTTCACCACAATCATTTGGTTCTATTTTCTTTTCAAAGTTTTTGACCATTCACCTGATGATCCTTTTTTGCTTTACGCTTTTTACCCTATTTATGATTCTGTCGGCGTTAACGGTAAACCTGGTAAATAATACATTTCCTTTTTTTGATAATGCCATTGATATAGGTTCTTTATTGAAAATGGTGTTCAAAACATACATTTCAGTCCTGGGTATCAGTGCCATTCAGTTTTGGTTAGGTATGAGGTTCAGGAATTTTATAACACCAATTGGCATTGGATTAGGTTTATTGATCACGACTTTGATTATCATGCAATGGAAACATATTGATAAAGATCCATATGCATTTCCCATTTTAACCTTGGATGCTATCATGGTAAAGCCTGATAAATTATTAATAAATCATGAGCTTAACTCTCTGGGTTATTTCCTTGTTTTTACTTTGATAGGCTTCTTTGATATGAAGTTCAGGAAGGAGAAGGGATAATTGCGTTTTTAAATCTTCCATTTTTTTAATAAATTTATTAATTGTTAAAACATTGTTTCCTTGCATTTCTTAACCTGATTTGTGCGTCATGAACCGTCATAAACCTTAATTTTAGAAAAATCACACATCCATTAAAATGAAAATAAAATTAATCCTCGCCACCACCGGAGTTTTGTTTTTTATGGCATCCTGTAAAAAGGAAAATGTAAATTCAAATCCGACTCCACCACCACCAACCCCAACGGTTGATAAGATCAAAGATTCTGTATTATTATATACCAGGGATATTTACCTCTGGAATACACAGATCCCTGCCAATTTTAATGCGCAGAGTTATAGTGACCCAAATAAGATCATGGAAGCTATTCGTGCATTTAGTATTGAACCTGGTTTTACCGGTCCGGTTGACAGGTGGAGCTTTGCCGTTAAAAAATCTGAATGGGATAATGCCAGCTCGGGTATCAGTAAAGATTTTGGATTAAACATTTTTTTTAGAGAAGAAGGTGATTTGCGTGTACGGTTTGCTGAAATAGCATCCCCTGCAGGTAAAGCCGGCATTAAAAGAGGATGGCGCATTACCAAGATCAATGGTAGTACCAATATGAGTACGTCCGAGGCAAATATCAATTTTATAGTAAATGCTATTTATGGCAGTACATCAGTTAATTTAAGTTTTTTAAAACCTGATGGAAATACGGTAGATGTTAATTTGGTTGCAGATAGTTACCAGGAACACCCGGTTTTTTTAGATACCGTTTATACCGTTGCCGGTAAAAAGGCCGGTTACATGGTTTTCAATTCTTTCTTAGGCGATACAACGGAGATCTATAATCGCTTTAGCCAGACATTCAGTAAGTTCTCCCAGCAAAATGTGGATGATGTAATTATTGACCTTCGTTATAACGGTGGTGGTTATGTTTCCGTACATGATAAACTGGCCAATTACCTGGCACCTACAGCGGCAAACGGGCAAACCTTAATGACGCAGGCATTCAATTCTATTTATTCGCAGTGGAATTCTTCGACCAAAATAAATAAAATAGGTTCTTTGAATTTACCGCGGGTGTTCATTATCGTTAGCAGCAGCTCCGCATCAGCCAGCGAATTATTGATCAATAACCTGAAACCTTATATGGAAGTGATCCTGGTGGGACCATCAAGAACTTATGGTAAGCCGGTTGGTTATTTCCCGATTCCGGTAGGCGATTGGTATATTTTCCCGGTATCCTTCCGTTCAACCAATAAATCAGGACAAGGAAATTATTTTGATGGATTTGAATTGAATAAACAGGTGGCAGATGGTATTGATAAGGATTGGGGAGATATTACCGAGACTTCATTGGCCAGTGTATTGAAATATATTGGAACCGGTGGTTTCCGTGCTAACATGGAACCAAGAACAGAAAGATTTGAAGCTGACCCAGTGGTGATCAATGCAAACATTACTTTGGATAAACATACATTTAAAGGAATGGTTGATAAAAGACCATTTTAATCAATCAATCAATATATAAATTAAAAGTTCCGGTCATTGCCGGAACTTTTTTTATGCAAATTATTTTATTAAATGTGCGTTTATAAAAGGTTTTCGGTTGAAGAGGTGGCACCCAGCCAGGCCATGATCCCCATGCCAATCTCAATGGCATTTTCATCAATATTAAAAAGGGGCGTATGCACACCTGAAGTTATTCCTTTCGCTTTATTACCTGTGCCCAATCGATAAAAACATCCCGGAATTTGCTGACAGTAATAGCCAAAATCCTCCGCGCCCATCCTCATTTCAGTTTCTTCTACAAGTGCAGGAGAAAGAAATTCTTCTGCGCTTAACCTTGCCTGTTGGGATAATCTCTCATTATTAATAACCGCGGGATAGCCAACATCAATATGAATATCCAATTTGGCTCCCATGCCTGTAACTATCTCAGTTGATATTTTTTTAATTAACTCATGTGCCTTGAACCGCCATGCTTCATCCATAGCCCGGAAGGTTCCCATTAATTTCACTTCACCCGGAATAACATTGGTTGTAAAACCGCCATGAAAAGAGGTGATTGATAAAACAGATGGAGAGAACGGATCCCGGTTTCGACTAATGACCTGTTGCAATGCAACCACCAAATGAGAAGCGATTAAAATAGGATCAACCGTTGTGTGCGGTGCAGCAGCATGACCTCCATTTCCTGAAATGGTTATGTAAATTTCATCTGCGCTGGCCATTACTTTTCCTCCCCTAAAACTAAGTTTACCTGTTTCCAGTTGTGGATTTACATGTAAACCAAAAATAGCTGCAGGTGCAGGATTTTCCAGGACACCATCCCGGATCATCAGGCTGGCACCACCCGGATTTTTTTCTTCGCCGGGTTGAAAAATGAGTTTGATCGTTCCTTCCCAATTATCTTTTGTTTCATTTAAAATTTTTGCGGCACCTAACAGGCAGGTGGTATGAACATCATGTCCGCAGGCATGCATTATCCCCGGGTTTAAAGATTTGTATGGAACATCATTCTGTTCCTGTATGGGTAATGCATCCATATCTGCCCTCAATGCAATAATTCTTTTCGCGGGGTTTTTCCCTTCAATTAATCCAACAACTCCTGTGGTTGCCTTCACAGTAAAGGGAATACCAAATGATTTTAGTTTTTCCTGTACGAATTTGGATGTTTCAAATTCCTGGTAACTCAATTCAGGGTTTGCATGCAGGTGGTGTCTTATCGCAATAAAATCAGGTGCATATTTTTGAGCTAATGATTTGATTTTTTCTTTAAGCATACATGGGGAAACTCTCGGTTAAATTATATGGGAGTCATCAAAAATAAAAAATCCACC
>CAMPGG010000084.1 GCA_946885335.1 uncultured Chitinophagaceae bacterium | reverse complement strand
CAGTGGCTCAAAAGAAAGTATAAATATGAAGGATTATGAGCCTATACAATGAATTATGATTGATCAAGGAAATCAAATGAACCAACCATGACGGTCAATTGTAAAATCATCTTTAATATTCATTACTAGCAACAATTTCTAATGAATTATTGACAAGTTAACATCAGCGTTTTTGGATAACTTTATTTTACAAATACCCTTTTCATCGCTCCAGCTCCAACTGGTTACCGAGGATCCTTTTTCAATCTCCTTTTCAAATTTAGCTTCTTTTATAAATGGTAGTTTTTTTGATCCCATTGTAACTGACTTTGGTTTTTTATCCAAATGCAACTGGATAATTATATCCCTGTTTTTATTTCCTGTAAATCCATTTGTTTCTGTTGATGAAATATTAACATCGTAACCAGTGGATATCGTTTTGCAGATAATATTTGTTTTACCAAAAATATCTCTTTGATAATCCAAAGTCTCACCATCATCTTCATACAATTCAAAAGCAGCGGTTTGGTTCAGATGTGCCGGGTAAATATGTACAAGTAAAGGATAATCCTCTTTTTCATGGATATAATTCATAACCGGCATCATGGGAATGATTGATCCTTTTTTTACAAACAAGGGTATGGTATTTAACGGTGCATTATAATTGATCCACTGTGCTCCTTCATAAATGGTTTTACCATTATTGAAATCGATCCAGCTTCCTTCAGGCAAATAAACTTTCCTGCTTACTGCTCCTTTTTTTACTACAGGCGCCACCAATATTTCTTTTCCAAATAGAAACTGGTCATCTGTATTATATGTTTCCTTGTCATTGGGATATTCCAGTAATAAAGCCCGCATAATCGGAATTCCTTTGTCATGTGCCTCTCTTGCATAAGTATAGATATAAGGAAAGAGTTGATATTTTAATTGAATTGCAGTCCTTGCGTTATTTTCCGCCTCATCTCCAAACATCCAGGGTTCTACTGCATGATCACCTTCATGATGCGCCCTGCTTAATGGATTAAAAATACCAAACTGCATCCACCGGGTATACAATTCTGCCATAGCATGATGATCCGTAATGTTGCCGCAATAACCCGAAATATCACAAGCCCAGAAAGGGATACCTCCCATGCCGGAAGATAAGCTCATTGGAATTTGATTGGCCAGTTGCGCCCATCCTTCAAGCACATTGCTTCCATTACCTGCATCACCAGACCATCCAAAAGTATAACGTTGTAAACCGGCATAAGCGGCCCTTGTCATTTGAAAGACCCGTTTGTTGGGATTATGTTTTTCAAATTGCTCTTTCACTACTTTATCCCAGGTAAGGCCATATACATTGTGTATTTCATCGTGCATACCCAGGTGATGCCTCATAAATAAACGATCAGTTGCATCTTCGTTTGTCCATGCGGGTTCACCCATATCTGTCCAGAATCCACGTACACCATCTGCAATAGGTTTTTGCTGGTAGTTGCCCCACCAATCAGCTACCTCCGGTTTGGTAAAATCAACCACACCGCAGTTACCACCCCATGGCCAGGGCATATCATATGATTTACCTGTGCGGATGTCTGTGGCAAAGTATTTCAAGGAATCCGCTTCTTTCCACTGGTAATTTATTTTGGAGGAATTGAATTGTCCATCCTGAGTAAATCTGCCTTGCTGGGAAATAACAGGATCCTGGGAAACGATCATTTTAAATCCTAAGGAATCAAGGCTTCTTAACATACCACGAGGATCTTTATAGCGCTCTTTATTCCATTCAAAATCCTGCAATTGCTGCACCCAGCCAATATCCTGGTAAATGATATCGCAGGGAATATTCCGATTACGGAATTCATTTGCAATTTTTCTCGCCTGTTCTTCATATGTATACATGCCCCGACTTTGTGAAAATCCAAATGCCCATTTTGGTGGCATAATTGGTTTGCCTGTCAGTTGAATATATTGTTCGATAATCTGTTTATAGTCATTTCCAGAAATAAAGTAGTAGATCATTTCACCACCGGGTGCTTCGAAGGAATAGAAATCGTTTGATTCAGAACCAAATTTAAATTCTGATTTATAGGTGTTATCGAAAAAAACACCATAGTTATAAGTGCTGATAAAAAATGGAATGCTTTTATATAATGGATCCTGGTCGGGTCCATAACATGGATTGTCGCTGTTCCACATTTTATAAGATTTGCCTCGCCTGTTAAATGAACCACTCTTTTCGCCCAGTCCAAAAAACTGTTCATCACTGCGTAATGATTTGTAAGTGATCACATGGACTGAATCGCTCAACAAACCCCGGTTTTTATAATCGCTTAATAATAATTTCTGGTACTTATCAAAAACCTGTAATTGAAAAGGATTTTTATTAACTCTTATTCGAAGTTTATCCGTAAATATTTCAAAAGACTGGGGCTGCTCTTCAACAATGATGTTATCCATTTTTTCGAGCTCCTCATTGAACACCGCGAAAGATTGATTATTCCTTTCAAATTTACCGGATGGCTCATACCAGACTTTTATTACCCCACTGCTGCATAGTGTAAGCGATACTTTTTGATTACCGGAACAATTGAATGTGACAACATTCCCAGAAATTAAATAAGAGTCACAATTACCGGGACTTGTTTGTCCAAAACAGATAGTTGTAAAAAGAGAAATGACCAATAAAAAATAAAATCGCATAATGATAAATTGAAAAATTTCTGAAGACTAATATTCTATAACAATCATATCCCAGTATTTCAAAACAGGTAATTTCCAGGTTACCTTATCTCCATCCTGGTTAAATGGTAAAGAAATGGCTGTTCCATGTTGTATATCCGGTGAAGCCATCCAGACTTTAGTAACTTTTTTACTGGTTATAAATTCCAGCATAGCATCGGATTTTGTTTGTGGAATGTTTTGTGTTCCATTTGTATCGCGCCAATCAAGACTGTTTGCATGGGAGAAGTTGATAAGGTGTAATACCTGTTTATCATTAAAAACTTTTCCCACAACAGCTACCTTCCCCATTTCAGGAGGCCAGTTGTTTACAGACATCACATTATTTGTACATGACACAGCAGGTAAATTAAAATTGCCGCCATCCCGCAAAAGATTCTGATAAGCCACCAGGAAATCATAATAATTTATGAGTGATGATTTCAGGTCATCTTTCATTTGCAAATTGTTATTGGGAAAGTATTCTTTACCCAACATATGCTCACCCAATTCCAGGTGCGATCCACCAAAAGCAAATATGACAGCATCAGTTAACAGCACACCGGGTGTATTAAAATACCCGGGACTATTTGCCAAATTGTAATTCATATAAGCGGCCAAAACAGTGTTCAGCGAATTGTTGCTGTAATTATTATTATCCAGGATTATTTTAGCCAGGTCCTTATATCCTTCATTGCCTGACCAGACTTCGGTATATAAAAAATCGACTGGTGATTCTGCAATACCAGTTTGTTGACCATATTGATTCACTGCATTCATTACCACCTTTTTTAATGGTGATGCGGCTTTCATCGCTTCAATAAATGGCTTATATGAAGCAGCCAGGTTTATGGCTGATCCATCATAACGATATAAATTGCCCCGATCACCTAATTGATCAATATGGAATCCATCAAAATCAAAAACATCATATACATCATTATTTTTCTCAATGAGATATTGTTGCCACGAAATATTTGAAGGATCTACGAGATAAATATCACTTTTAAAAGGGGGTTTAGGTAAAGGATGCGCATCCTTTAATGTATGCGTTTTGTCTTTGAATAAATACCATTGCTCCTGCACACCATCCGCAGATGCATCATTTAATGCACCAAAAGCCAGGTTGTACGACATGGTCTTTATGTTCTTCGCATGTGCCTTACTGATATACCCTTTTACGGTAGATAAATAATTATCCCGGTTGGCAATATCCTTCCAAAAATTATGGGGTGATGCAACTGTTCCTGCTAATGGCATATGGTGTTTATAATGCCAGTCCTGGAATTGTATACCATTGATATGATGGCGGGACAGGTTACGAATAATGTTCTCCATATCTGCATCAGCCAATTGGCCATACTTAGAAAGAAACCCATAACGCGGAAACTTTGTCCAATCTGATGATACGTCAACTGCTATACTACCATAGACTTTTTCAACACCTTCAATTGTTGCGTATATATCGACCAAATAACCTTTATGATCAGTAACCGGCGGTGCCCATTGCCAGTTAGTAGCTGCCAGGCTGACTTCACTGATCAAATCATCCAAATAGCGGTAACGAATTTTAGCTTCGCCCGGCAATATTTTATCGATGGTAAAATTGACCTTCTCACCTGGTTTGTAAATGGATTTATCTGTGTGTATGGAAATACCGTAGGATCCACCATATACAATTGGATTGTTTTTCGGTTCATCTTTTTTACATCCAATAAAAAATAACAGGTAAAAAGACAGGTAATTAATCCACTTCATACCTGGTTATAATTTTTGGATTGAGATTGTTTCGTAAAGTTGATTGATAGTGATTTTATACTCCCCTGCTACTGAAATTTTCCATTTATTATCCGGGTTACCACCGGGCACAAATTTCATTTGCGTACTGCCAGGACCGGATGCATTCAATACAGGCATAAAGAAATCACCACCCCAATTACCCGTTTCCACTGGAAGTTTGAATTCACCTACTGCCATTGGACCAGTATATGTAAATACATTTGGATCTGAAGGATCTGGAGTCATCGGGTGAGGACTATCAATATTCCAACCCACAGGTGTTGCATCACCCACCATCCAAATTGCAGGGAATGGGGTAAATGGTTTTATCTCCATGGTCATCGTCTGTGTATTCAATTTAATTTTATAAGCACCCGGTGTATTGATTTTCCACTTATTATCCGGACCACCAACAGGAACGAGTTGAACACCGGTCTCATCAATCGGTTGCTGATTGACTAACGGCATATAATAAGCAGTACTAAAATTTCCGGTTGTTGTTGGAATCTTAAATTCACCTGCCGTTAATAATCCATTATAGGTAAACACAAATAAATTTGAAGAATCGACCCTCATTTCAGTCGGAGAATCAATATTCCACCCTGTAGGTGTAGCATCACCCAACATCCATAACCGGGTAAATTGTGGTGTTGTGGCTGCTTCAATTTCTACGGTCATATCCAGTAAGTCAATAGTAATTGTATAGAGACCCGGTGTGGAAATATTAAACTTATCGTCCGGGTCACTGTCAGTTGACCTGTAAACCAATGTTGTGTTATTTACTCCTTTGTTATAAGAAGGCAGGAATGAACCCAGTGTAGTAATAAATTTTAATTCCCCGGAATTCAAGTTTCCTTCCCATGAAAATTTACCCGCTCCAAGAGAAGTTAATTCTGTTGCAGCACCGGCATTCCATCCATTAGGTGCCGCATCTCCAATAATATACAATGTATTGGATACAGGATCATACGGTGTTACACTGATATTGATGATGGCAGAGGAATCCATAGGAGCCGCATCATTAGCAACTCTAGCTACGACCCTTGCTTCCAGGTTTATTTCTGTTCCCGGCGTGGCACCCCATTGAGTTAATAACAAATTATTTAATTCACCTACCAGATATTTTTTTGATAAAGCATTCTCCATGTCTTCTACGATGGCAGTATTAAAACTGTTGCCCTGCTTATCTATTTTAAGCTGGTAAGAAATAGAAGATCCTGTGCCCATATTGGTTCCTGTGGTCCAAACAAAGTTCAATGCATCATTAGCATCTTCGCGTTGGTTTAATATGATCGTTGATTTATCGGCAGAAATGGATAACGGATTATTTCCTTTATTCAGTTCTGCATAATCTTGTTTTTTACATCCAAATAATAATGAGATGCTGATCAAACAGCATAACACCTGATTTATACTTATCATAACAATGATTTAATTTTTTAGTAACCTGGATTCTGTGTCAGATTTGGGTTGGCATCGATCTCCTTTTGAGGAATAGGCAGTAAAAGATGTTTGGCCGTAAAATTTGTTTTACCAATGCCATGAAAAAATGAAGCAGCATACTGCCCATTGTCATACCGGATCAGGTCAAACCACCTACTGCCTTCAAATGCCAATTCCATTCTTCTTTCTTTCCTGATTGCCTCTCGCAATGCAGTTTGAGATAAGCCTTGTAAATCTGGCAGGCCTGCCCTTTTTCTGACACGGTTTAGCGGGCCACCTGCATTGATTGAAGTAGCTACTGCCTGTGCTTCACCAAGTTGATTTAACTCACACAAAGCTTCTGCTTCCATGAGTAATACATCACTATACCGAAGAACCGGCCAGTTGGCTGGATTGGTATCATAATCAGGTGATACTGATTTGGGAACTAGAAATTTACGCAGGTTAAAACCCGTAGTGGAATAGGATGCCTGGTATTCCTGCCCATCAAAGGAAGGACCGCCAACATATAAAATCGTTTGATCCTTTCTGTTATCTCCTGCCTCGTATTCATCCATAAATTCCTGGAGGGGTTGGTTCCATCCATAACCGCCTGCAACAAAATTGGAATTTCTTGGACCGGTAAAAGTGCTTACCCAACTTGCCTGGTTTTCATTATTCCAAAAACTAAAGCTTGTTTTACCTGCATATTGAACTTCAAATAAACTTTCAGGTGAATTTTTAGAAGACGGGCTGAAATTATCTGCATAGTTTGCATTTAGCTGATAACCCAAAGCAGAAACCTGTTGACAGAGTAAAACCGTTTTTTCATAATTACCTAATGTCAGGTACACCTTTGCCAGCATACCAATGGCAGAACCTTTACTAGCTCTGCCGATATTAGATCCGGAATAGGATGTATGCGCAGGTAATAAATTGATTGCGGCATTCAGATCATTGATGATTAATTCATAAACTTTATCTTTTGATGTGCGTGCAGGACGCAGATCATCTTCCGGAGTTTGGGGTTCGGTGATCAAAGGCACATCGCCAAAAAATCTAACCAATATAAAATAATAATGTGCCCGTAAAAAATAAGCTTCTCCCAGTATCCTGTCTTTAACAGCAGGTGTTATATCCATGCCCGGAACATTTTTTAAAACCAGGTTTGCACGAAGAATTCCCGGTGCAGGTCCCCGCCAGATATCCAGTGCTGCAGCGTTGTCCGTAGCCGTTACAAAATTGGCAATGTCCTGTGTTTCTATGCCATCCGTTCCACCACCTGCACCAACTACAGAATTACCAGCCCATATGTCTGTGGACCAGATCCTGAGATTATAAAGCTTGGGCCACTGCAAGGGTTGATATGCACCATTAATCGCGGCTACCGCATCGGCTTCGGTTTTAAAAAAATTGGCTGTATTGATACTATCCAGCGGCGCTTTATCCAGGTATTTTTGACAACTGATCAAACTTATCACCAGTATGACCAGTGTTATATATTTAAGGATTTTCATTTTAAAAATTTTTAATTTTTTGCCAGATCTATTTAAAATAAAAGGCTGATACCCGCACTGATGGTCCTGGTTACCGGATACACATTCAAATCAATTCCACTCGCCGGCACTTCAGGGTCAAACCCAGAATAGTCCGTGAAAGTGAACAAGTTTTGCGCAGAAATATATATTCTTGCTGATTGAATCCTGGCCTTAGTAGTGAATGCTGCCGGTAAAGTGTAACCGAAGTTTACATTTTTAACCCTTAAGTATGAACCATCCTCGATAAACCTATCAGATACTCTTGAATTTTTATTGGGATCATTAAATACCGCCCTGGGAAAATGATTACTGGTTCCGGCGCCTGTCCATCGATCCAAAACCGCAATTGTTTGATTTTGTGCAACAGACATACCTTCCTGGTATATGCGGTTTGCATTAAAGATGTCATTATCCTTTACACCCTGTAAAAAGATATTGAGGTCAAAACCTTTCCAGGCAAAACTGTTCCCCAGAGCAAAAATGAACTGCGGACTTGGATTGCCTATATATGTTCGATCGGCATCATCAATGCGACCATCATTATTCAGGTCTCTGAATTTTATATCGCCAGGAGAAGTACGGTTATACGGATCTGCACCCGGCACTTGAACAGCATAATCATCAATCTCTTTTTGCGATTGAAAAATTCCATTAGTCAGGAAACCATAGAAAGAACTCACCGGGAATCCGTTACGTTGAATCGATAAATTCTGGTTCAGCCCAATGCTACCCGTATATAATGGAACACTATCGTTTAAACTGACAACATTATTCCTGTTATATGAAATGTTGAATGATGTATTCCATTCAAACTGTCCTTTCACATTATCTGTTGTAATATTTAATTCAATTCCTTTGTTCCTCACTTTACCGGCGTTGATGCTTGGTACGACGATATCCGAATATCCGGTAGAAATGGGGACACTCATTGGCACCAGCATATCGTTTGTATTTTTCACATATGCATCAATAGTCAGATCAATTCTTCCGTTGAAAAATGACGCATCTAATCCAATGTTAGATTGCGCCACTTCTTCCCATCGAACTGTGGGATTAGGAATAGCTAATGGAACAACGGCAGAAACAGCTTGTCCATTGAATGTGTATTGCACGGTTTGGAGCACAGAGGCGAATGAATAGTTCCCGATATTCTGGTTTCCTGTAATGCCATAACCAGCCCTGATCTTCAGGTCACTTAACCAGTGAATATCTTTCATAAATTCTTCATCAGATAATCGCCATGCAATGGATCCTGAAGGGAACCAACCCCACCGACTGCTTTCTCCAAACCGGCTGCTACCATCACGGCGTATAGTTGCCGTTAATAAATATTTATTATTCAAACTATAATTTGCCCTTCCAATAAATGAGAGCAAAGCCCACTCACTGGCACTGCCTCCTATTGTTTGCTGCCCGGTTCCATTGTTAATCTGTTGGGTGAAGTCACTTGCGAAATTTTGAATAGACCCATTCATGTAATCAAACCGGTTATTCTGTGCACTGCTGCCTGCAAGTAAAGTAAGATGATGCTTTGCATTAAAAAACTTATCATAAGTGAGGTAATTATCCCATAACCAGGTAAGACTTTTATTATATTGTTCAAACAAATAACTATTGGGTTGAGGTATGGGTTGCCAGTCATACTTTGGTGCCCAACTCCTGTTATCAAAGAACATCGCTTGTACGCCACCGGTAGATTTAAACTTTAAGTTTTTAAGAATGTTGATCTCTGTATAAATATTTCCTAGCACATTATAACCACGGGTATTATTTTCATTGATGGTTGCTTTACCTACCGGGTTGGCTATATCACCATACCAAGATGCCTGGCCAACCGGGCCGCTATATGTTCCATCTGGATTGTATATGGGTTGCCCGGGAAGTGCTGCCATAGCATTCCTGATATCATACGCACCGCTTTTTTTATCATCATGACTCAGCGTAAGATTGTTACCAAACTTCAGCCAATCAAATAACCTGGATTCGCTATTGAATTGAATGGTGTATCTCCTATAATTTGTATTTAATACAATTCCCTTTTGATCAAGCATGGTTCCCGAAACATAATAATTTGACTTAGGTGTTCCACCAGAATATGACAATGAATAATTTTGAATTGGTGCAGTATTAAATAATGCATCCAGCCAATCTGTGCCTTTACCAAAACTTAATGGATCGGCATATGCCGGATTTTGTGTTTGACCATTGTTTAACATCATTTCATTATGCAGGCTTGCAAATTGAGATGCATCCAACATCTGGATCATATTGGTCGCTTTCTGTTGACCATAAAACATTTTGAATTCCAGGTTATTTTTTTCAGAACTGCCTCTTTTAGTAGTTATGATTACTACCCCATTTGCACCCCTTGCCCCATAAATTGCGGCTGCAGAAGCGTCTTTCAATATTTCAATATTTGAAATATCATCCGGACTTAAAGTATTTAATGGAATATCCGTTGGAATGCCATCAATGACTATTAATGGATCGCTGTTATTTATAGTACCTGTGCCCCTGATGCGGAAAACAACATTACTACCTGGTGCCCCGGAAGAGATCACCTGCATGCCAGCTGCCCTTCCCTGCATTGCTTCTCCGATACTTGGAACAGGTAAAGAATTTAACTCCTTCGTATTTACGGAAGAAACAGACCCTGTAAGATCTTTTCTTTTTTGCGTACCATAACCCACTACTACGATTTCATCTAAAGATTTATTTGCGGTGACTAAAGCCACATCCAATTCCGAAACGCCATTCACCTGGACTTCGTGGCTTTCAAAACCAACACTGGTAAAAACAAGGATACTTCTTTCACTCTTTACATCTATGGAATAAAACCCATTTTCATTTGTTGTTACTGCATTAGTTGTATTTTTTTCAGTTACTGTAGCCCTGTTAAGCGGTTCTCCATCCTGGTTTCGGACATGGCCTGTAATTTTTATTTCAGGATATAAATCCAGTTTTTCCTTGCTATTTTGATTGATCATAATTGGTTTAGCCGAGGAATACAAAACGATCTTATTATCAAGTACTTTAAACCGTATACTATATAGCTTATCCAGGTCAGATAAAAAATCGATTATTTTTTTATCCCTGGCATTTATACTCATGGTTCTGTTTGCATTGATCGCATTGGAACTGAAAGTGAATTTCACCCTGGTTTGCCTTTGAATTTCAGAAAGAATTTCATGTAAGGGCGCACTATCAACCTTCAGGTTAAAAGATTTATCCAATACACCCTGCCCATTGACCTCGCCGGCATAGAGGGAACAGGCAAATAAAGCGGTAAATATTATCTGGATAAACGTAATACGCATAGCAATCTTGAATGCAGCAACCAGGCGTTGCTTATTTTTCATAATTTTGAAAAGTTTTTGTTCATGAATCAGTTTCGGACGAAAACTAAAAAGCTTGATAAAAGCTTGAGAGCTGGTTGTGTTGCACCACAACTGGCTCTTTTTTTTATCTATGCTTCATGGAATCTTATGGTGGGTTATTTATAAATTTCATATAGCAGTTTTTACAGATTATTTAATCATTTACAACCTTTTCCTTTTATAAGAATTTTGGTTCCATTAATTTCATATGTCGCATTAACAGTCAGGCATATAATATTCAATTTTGTATACAGATCATTTGTTGAAACATCGCCGGTAAACAAGCAATTATTGATAGCCGCATTCTCGGTGACAATTTCAATTCCATACATGTCTTCTACCTGTTTAAATACATGTTGTAATTTTTCCTGTTGATATATAAAGCTGTATGCGTTTATTTCATTTACTTTTCCTGGAATTATTTCCATATTTAATACAGGTGCAGGATTATCCACAAGGGTTGTTTCAAAAACATGGTTGTCTTTATTGTAGATAGCTTTTTGATTTGGAGTCAGTATCACTGCTATGTCTGTGCTCTTCCCTTTTTGTTTTTTCCGATTTTCATACACCTGCACTTTGCCGGTTCTTACCGACACTTCTATATTACCTGTATTTCTGTTAGTATTGATTGTAAAACTGGTACCTAATACCTTTGTCACCACATCATTGTAGTAAACGAGGAAAGGCATTTCAGGATTTTTAGCAACTTCAAAAAAAGCTTCACCTTCTAAAAAAACTTCGCGATTTTCACCAGAAAAATTTTTAGGGAAATGAATGATACTTTGCGGAGCCAGTGATATAACAGATCCATCGGAAAGGGTTATTTTTTGAACAGATGCACTTTCATTTTCCTGCATCACCGCATTCTTCGGAATGATGGTTGAAAGTGCATTTTCATTTTCTGGTCTGTTTGTAATAACAAAATAAGTGGTGAATAGCAGTATAAAAATAACAGAAGCAGCAGCCATCCATTTCCAACCGATTGAACGGGGTTTTTTAACAGGCAATATTTCAATTGTATTCTTTTCTGCCTGGTAAATATTCCGGATTATATCCTGGGCGATATGAGGAGGCAGATCGGCACTTTGAAGTTGCTCCCCGGTGGCCAGGTCGTGCAACATATGTTTACCTATTAAATCATCAAATTGGTGCGTAGAGATCAGGTCAAATAATTCATCATG
>CAMPGG010000083.1 GCA_946885335.1 uncultured Chitinophagaceae bacterium | reverse complement strand
GTGGAACATTGTATGAACCTGATGAACTCGAACAAAACCCGTTATTTACTTGCTTTTGATGACCAGAAATTTGTTGGTGTTGTTACCATACACGATTTGTTAAGGCAAGTCCTGGCTAATAAGGAAATGGTATTCGATCATACCATCACAAAAAAATTGCTGGATAACGAAGAAAGTGGCCGGATTTATTAAACACTTTTCTTTTCCAACAAATACTTTTAATGAAAGTCTTTCTGCATAATGTGAAAGAATAATTCTTTTTTCGGTATTCCAAAACGGTTATCGATTGGGAATTTTTTTTGTTCGCCCGTCAGGTAAAAACCTTGTCGTACATACCAGTCCGTTAACTCTGGCCGGTCATTCAAAACATTCATCGTTATAGAAGTGCAGTTATTTGATAATGCATACGATTCAGCAGCTATCATTAATTGTTTTCCTATTCCATTATTTTGATGAAAAGGAGAAACTGTCAGCATTCCCAGGTAAAGTTTGGTGTTTTGTTTGAGCAGATACACACAACCCATTAGCGTATGTTCTTCACTGTAATAATTCAAAATTACAGCATCGGGGGTTTCAATCATTTCCTGTAGTGCAATCTTGTCAATTCTGATACCATCCAGCAAATCAGCTTCTGTGGTCCAACCCTGGCGGGATGATTCGCCCCTGAATGCGCTGTTTACCAATTTTTCAATTGCTGCTATATCAAAATTTGTTGCCGGACGAATATAAAAGCTGGCCACTTGTTTTCTTATAAAGATCAAATTTTTTTTACGATTATATAAACATCAAAACTTTTTATATTTTTAATTAAACATTCATCATGAAGAAAACACTTATCCTGGCTTCCTTTGTTTTTGCTGCTTTCATTTTTTACCAGTGTAATCCTGCACGTAAAACAAGTGCATCAATTCCTGTAACTACTTACACAAATAATGTGCATACACTTGTTATGAATAATTGTTCCCCTTGTCACATACCTGAAAAAGGTGGTAAGAAAAAAGCTTTGGATAATTATACCGCAGTAAAGGATAATCTCCCTGAAATTATAAAACGAATTGAAATGCATCCCGGCGAAAAAGGTTTCATGCCTTTTAAAAGGGATCGCTTAAATGATAGTACCATTGCCGTTTTTAAAGCATGGCAGGCAGAAGGTATGGCTGAATAATTTTTATATTTATCGGGTTAAAGTTTTAAGTCAGTTTACCTGTGATTAATTGGCAGATTTTTGAAGACTGGCTCCTCATTCCCATTTCGTCATTTCCTGTTTAACATCACCAGATTTCATTACCTTTGCCCGTCCGAAAAAAAGAGGGTACTAGTAAATGAAGAACATCCGGAATTTTTGCATCATCGCCCATATTGATCATGGAAAAAGCACATTGGCCGACAGGTTATTGCAGGCAACCAATACCATCAGTGAAAGAGAAATGATGGACCAGGTCCTTGATGATATGGATCTTGAAAGAGAGAAAGGTATTACAATTAAAAGTCATGCTATTCAAATCGACTACCATCATACTGATGGCCAGGAATATACTTTAAACCTGATTGATACACCGGGCCATGTGGATTTTAGCTATGAAGTAAGCCGTGCCCTTGCGGCTTGTGAAGGCGCTTTGCTCCTGGTAGATGCAACCCAAGGTATACAAGCCCAAACAATTTCAAACTTATACCTCGCCATTGAAAATGATCTGGAGATCATTCCTGTTATCAATAAAATTGATATGGATGGAGCAATGATCGAAGAGGTGAAGGACCAGATTATTGAATTGATTGGATGTAAACCTGAAGATATTTTATTAGCAAGTGGACGCACAGGGATTGGTGTAGATGGAATTTTAGATGCAATTGTCAATAAAATTCCTGCCCCAACAGGAGATCCGGATGCACCTTTACAAGCATTGATCTTTGACAGTGTTTTCAATTCCTTTCGTGGTATCATTGTTTATTACCGGATAAAAAACGGTTCTATAAAACAGGGTGATAAGGTAAAATTTGTAAGTACAGACCAGGAATATGAAGCGGATGAAATTGGTATTCTTAAATTGAAGATGACTCCAAAAAAGGAAGTTAAATGTGGGGATGTTGGTTATATTATTACTGGTATTAAAGTAGCAAAAGAAGTACATGTGGGCGACACCATTACATTGGCTAATAACCCACATCCTGCCATGATACAGGGTTTTGAAGTTGTGAAACCAATGGTATTCGCTGGTATTTTCCCCGTAAATACAGATGAATTTGAAGAACTGCGTGATTGCATGGACAAATTGCAATTGAATGATGCTTCACTAACCTATGAATTGGAAACTTCACAGGCTTTGGGTTTTGGTTTTCGATGCGGATTTCTTGGAATGCTTCACATGGAGATCATCCAGGAAAGATTGGAAAGAGAATTTAATCAAACCGTTATCACAACGGTTCCTAACGTAAGTTTTATTGCGTATACTACCAAGGGTGATAAAGTAATTGTTAATAACCCTACTGAAATGCCGGATCCTGTACGCATCGACCGCATTGAAGAACCATTTATCCGGGCACAGATCATTTCCAAACCCGAATACATAGGAAATATCATGACGCTTTGTTTGGGGAAAAGAGGTATACTGATCAATCAAAGTTACCTGACAACTACCAGGGTTGAACTAACATTTGAAATTCCATTGACCGAAATAGTTTTTGATTTTTACGATAAACTTAAATCACAAACCAGGGGATATGCCTCATTTGATTATTCACCTATTGGTTACCGTGATAGTGATATTGTAAAAATGGATATTCTTTTGAACAATGAAAAAGTGGATGCATTAAGTGCTTTGATCCATAGAGCCAGAGCGCAGGAGTTTGGCAGAAAATTATGTGATAAATTAAAAGAACTTTTACCCCGCCAGCAATTCCAGATCGCTATCCAGGCGGCAATTGGGGCAAAGATCGTAGCACGTTCAAATATTTCTGCTATGCGCAAAGATGTTACCGCTAAATGTTATGGTGGTGATATCAGCCGTAAACGGAAACTATTGGAAAAGCAGAAGGAAGGTAAAAAGCGTATGCGCCAGATAGGTAATGTGGAAGTGCCACAGGAAGCTTTCCTGGCCGTGCTTAAACTGGATGAATAAAACTTTTCGAAGTTTTAAAATAATTTCTCCTGTTCTTTTTTTGTTGGAAGCAGATCGCCTTTATTGTCGCGAATGGGCATAGGCATGGGGAATTCTCCGTCTTCTAATTTGAAATCATACAGTTTATCAATGTGTACCCATTTGCCGTTTTTCCATTGAAAGGCTTCAACATCACCGTCAGGGATATACGTAAACTTATTTTCAGGTTCACCTGTTTCTGAAATCAGGTGATCTATGATGATCAGTTCTAATTCGGGTTCATATTCCAATACCGCACGGGCTTCTTTTTTATATTCAATATTATAACGGTATTGAACAGGTTTTTTTATACTGTCTTGTTCAAAACTAAAAAAGGGACCACCGAATACAGGTTCATTTTTGCTGTTGAAACTCATTACCTCCAGCCATTTTTTATTACTCATGGCACTGTAATCATCAAAGCCTATCAGCGTATAATAATTTTTGTTATTGTGAGATGTTTGTATGATCCTGTAAATAACAGAACCTATCCAATTGTCTTTACTGCGAACCGAATCCATTGCATTTTCTGTAAATTCAGAAACATCTCTTAATGGCGTTAATTTTAAAGAACCATCTGGTGTATTATACTGGATGGCCGCTCTTTGCCTGGAATAATATTGATCAAATGAGAGATTCCAGCTTAAAATCCGGAAACTGCTATCGGGTGCATATACTTTAGAAACACCAAATACAGAATCTAAAGGGTAATAAAATGAATTTTTGATTTGCAAAGTGCGGATTAAAGTTTTTACAAACAGGCTATCGGATCGCATCCGGCCCGCCGTTAAACTATCCATATGGAAATTTTGGGCTAACTTTTTTAATGAGTCTTCTTTTAAAGTGATCTTGCGAAGATCATTGGCACTCAAGTTCTGAGCACTTACCTGCCATGCAAAAAACGAAGTAAACAAGAAAGTAAAGATTCTTAACATATAGGATCTGGATGCACTCATTAATATATTTTTATATTAAACAGATGCTAAGAACGTAAAAAGCGTTGTAATAATATTATAAAGTTTATAAAGCTTTTGCAAAATCCATTAAAGTAGGAAAAACCAGGTCTATATGCGGATGAGGAATTTCCTGGTCAGGATGTGTGGTGGTGAGATATACCGTATGCATACCTGCATTTCTGCCAAAAAGCATATCGCTGGGTTTATTGCCAACGATAATTGATTTATTGAATTCGATTTCCGGAAACTCTTTCCTGGCCTCAAAAGCCATCCCTGGATTAGGCTTCCTGGAATAGTGATTATCATCTGTGCTACTGCAAAAATATACCTGGTCAATCCGGCCACCTGCCTTTAACACTTCTTTTTTTAATTCCTGGTGAATGTTTAACAGGTCATCTTCTGACATTAATTTTTTACCTACACCTTTTTGATTGGTAACCACAACGATCAACCCAAATTTTTTTGCACAGATCGCAATAGCTTCAAGCACCTGGTCATAAAACTTAAATTCGTTCCAATTAAGAATATAATCCAGTTCCTTTTCATGGTTGATCACACCATCCCGGTCCAGGAAAAGTGTCCAGTCTTTATTTATTTCTTTTAAGTCAAGGGGTGGCATGCTGAATTTTTAAGGCGGAAAGTCTATGTTATTGCATAAAGTATTTTTCTTCTACCAGCTGACAAATAATATGACCAATTAGTATATGCGTTTCCTGTATTCTTGGTGTATCGCTTGAAGGGACATTTATGCAGTAATTGCTCAAAGGTTTTAATGCGCCACCTGTTTCACCCGTAAAAGAAACAGTGATTACATTTTGTTCTTTTGCTTTTTCAAAAGCATTGATGATGTTTTTTGAATTTCCGGAAGTAGATAATCCAACCAGTACATCTCCTTCCTGTGCAATTCCTTCAATCATCCGTGCATAAATTTCATCAAACCCGTAATCATTTGCAACAGCAGTAAGATAAGATGTGTTACAATGCAGCGCCTCTGCTGCCAAAGCTTTTCGATCGGTGTAAAATCTTCCTGTTAATTCTGCAGCCAGGTGTTGAGCATCTGCTGCACTTCCTCCATTACCGCAAAAATAAATCCGTCGATCGCTTTTTAGCGCAGCAACCATTACGTCGGTTATGGTTAAAATAGTTTTTAACAATATGCTGTTCTCCAAAACAGCTGTTTTAACATCAATGGATGATTGAATGATCTTCTTGATTTGCTCCATTTTTTTGAATATTTAAGCAGGCTTTTTTATGTCATCAGCCAAATTCATAACCGCCTGTACCATGTTTTTCCAGGAATATTTTTGTTTTTCAGAACGAAGATGTGGAATAAAATAATCCTCACCTAATTCATAAAAGTTAACAATGGCGGCTGCAATTTGCTCTGCACCAGGTTCTGTGATCAAACCGGTTTTCTTTTCTACGACCATAGCAGGTAAGCCACCCACATTGGTAACGATGGTAGGTTTTTCAAAATAATAGGCGAGTGGTGTTACACCACTTTGTGTAGCATTCCGGTATGGTTGAATAACTACATCGGCTGCACGCATATAATATTTTACTTCAGAATCGGTAATGAATGAGGTATGCAAATAGAGTTGACCTGCCAGGTCTTTTTGCGCAATAATATCCTGGTAGTTTTTTTCATCATCATAAAATTCACCAGCGACCAACAGTTTTACACCTGCGGCAGCTGAATGGCGGTATTTATTTTTTAGTATTTCCATGGCTTCAAACAAAATATCAAGTCCTTTATATTTCCTGATAAAACCAAAAAATAAAATAACTTTTTCACTAACAGGTATACCTAAGTGCTTTCTAGCATCTGATTTTGGTGTAAGTTCTCCAAAATTATCAAACAGGGGATGTGGAACTAACCGGGCCGGTTTTTTCGAATTGAAACTGCGTAAATCTTTTAAAACATTTTCACTCATGACGATAAAAGCGTCACAACTCTTTATAAAGTATTTTGTAAAAAGTTTGTCACCCGGCCTTTTTTCGTGGGGGATAATATTATCCGCTATACAAATTATTTTGGTGTGATTATTTCTCCTGATGATCCGAAGAATAGTACCCAATGCCGGTCCCATAAAAGGGATCCAAAAACGCACAAAAATGATATCTGGTTTTACTTTTTTTAATTTATTTCCAACCCTGATCCAGTTCAATGGGTTTATTGAATTGATGTCCGGTTCAATTAATAAATTCTCTGGTGGATTTTCATCTGAGTATTGCGTTTTCCCAGGAAAAAGTAAAGAGGGATATTGTAAAGAAAATGAATAGATAGAACAGTCGTGCCCTTCCAGGATGAATTCTTTGGCCAGTCTTTGATTAAACGTAGCCAAACCGCCTCTTAACGGGTAGCCTGGTCCTATCATAATAATGCGGGCCATTATATTCCGATCTTCTTTTCTATGAGGTAACTGTTACGGCCAGGTGCATTTCGGGCAATCAATTCTGCAATAAATCCTGCCAGGAATAATTGCATACCAATAATTATGGCACTAAGGGAAATATAAAAACCCGGTCGATTGGTAATGGCAAAACCAGGATCAATAATCTTGGAAATAACCAGGTAAAATGAAATGCTTAAACCCGCAAGGAAAAACAAAGTGCCCCATAAACCAAAAAAATGCATGGGGCGTTTTGAAAATTTACCAACGAACGTAATAGATAATAAATCAAGAAACCCGTTGATGAATCTTTCCCATCCAAACTTGGTAACACCATATTTCCGGGGCCTGTGTTCAACTACTTTTTCGCCAATTTTTTTAAACCCTGACCACTTGGCCAATACAGGGATATAGCGATGCATTTCGCCATACACTTCAATACTTTTTATTACTTTTTTCCGGTAAGCTTTTAAACCACAATTAAAATCATGGAGTTTAATTCCAGAGACCTTGCGGGTAGTTGCATTAAAAAATTTGGAGGGAAGGTTTTTGGTCAATGCATTATCATATCGCTTTTTTTTCCAGCCGCTTACCAGATCATAATGATCTTCTGCGATCATTTTATATAAATCGGGAATTTCGTCAGGACTGTCCTGCAGGTCGGCATCCATTGTAATAATAACATTGCCCTGTGCTGCTCTGAACCCTTCATTCAGGCCGGCAGATTTACCATAGTTACGCTGAAACCTGATCCCTTTTATTACAGGATGATTATTTGATAATTCTTCAATTACTTTCCATGAATCATCTGTACTGCCATCATCAATTAATATGATCTCGTAATCATATTGATTTTTATCAGCAACATCGCGAATCCATTTGCACAATTCTGGCAATGATTCTTCTTCGTTATATAAGGGGATGACAATTGAAAGGTCCATTATACGCTTAATTCATCTAAAGGATTAACTGGCTTTTTTTTGGTGATAGCTGCTCCGATCAATGAACCTACAGCGCCCAGTATGATAAAAAATAACATGGTGCCACCAACTAACCCGGCCCAGAAAAACTTACGTCCCATTTCCAAAGCATCGTCAATTTGACTGTCACTCATCTTGCCTTGTTCTTCCAATTGTTCTCTTGCCATTTCAAAACCTTTCTCTTTCATGTCAGGGAAAAGTAAATTGAAAATAATAATAAACCCAATGAATATAATGGTGAAAACTGCTGTTGTTTTAAATCCAAATGCAAAAAGGTTTCCAAAGGTTAACCGGTGGTCATGTGCTTTTGCATACATGCCAATGGTTACAATTAAACCAATTATCAGGATGGCGTAAGTAATATATCCAAATGTTGGATCAGTACTTAAACCAGCAAAGTTTAAAATAATAGAATACACTATTAATGCAGCTGCAATTAATAATCCTGCGGTTACATGTGTTAACGGTTTATTTTCCTGCATGATGTTTTGGTTTATTGATTTATAAATATTTGATTTTTATTGATGGTTGCTAAAACTTTTCCTGTTAGTGATTTTTGTAAATAAGGAGAATTTTTTGAACGTGATTTGATATCTTTTAATTCAACAACCCATTTTTTTTGTGGATCAAAAGCGGTTAAGCATGCAGGTTGATTAACTGTAATGGATTGTGCTGGTAACCCGAAGATTTTACGTGGGTTTATTGATAAAACCTTTACCCAGGTTTCCGGATCTTCTCCCGGGATTGCAGTATTGATAACCGCAAAGGAAGTTTCCAAACCAATGGTACCATATTTTGCATATTCAAATTCCACCAGTTTGCTGTCTTTTTCCTGTGGAAGGTGATGTGTAGCTATACAATCGATTACACCATCTTTTAGTGCTTTTTGTAAAGCTTCCCGATCTTTTTTTGTTCGAAGCGGGGGATTTACTTTCAGGTTTGAATCATAGGTTTCCAGGTCTTCATCACAAAAAAATAAATGATTTGGTGTTACAGAACAACTAACCTGTACACCTTCATTTTTAGCTTCCTTAATAAAATCTATGGAACGGGCAGAAGCAACGCCGGTAAAATGAATATTAGATTCTGTATAACGTGCTAATTTAATATCGCGATCAATTACAATTTCCTCAGACATGGCAGGCTTGCCCGGCAACCCGAGTTGTGTGGAAACGATGCCTTCATTCATTAACCCTTGCGGGTTAATGGTTTTATCATCCGGAACCTGTATAACCACACCATTAAAAGTTTTTATATATTGAAGCGCCTTCAATAATAAACCGGAAGATTGAATAGATTCTGTACCATCACTAAAGGCAATTGCACCACTGGCTTTCATATCGTACATTTCTGCCAACTCATCCCCCTTAACATTTTTTGTAACTGCACCGATCGGATGAATATTAACCCCCAATGATTTTCCTTTTTGTACAAGATATTCAACCCCTGATTTGTTATGCACGGTAGGTTGTGTATTTGGAATAAGCATTACATCGGTATATCCGCCACTGATGGCTGCAGCAGCTCCTGTTTCCAAAGTTTCTTTAAACTCGAAACCAGGATCGGCGAAATGAGCAAAAACATCCATCCATCCGGGTGAAAGGTGGAGGTTGGCTTCATCCAGAACTTTGTCCGCATCTTTTTCAATATGATCTTCAATTAATCGGATAATGCCATTTTCAATGAACAGGTCTTTTACCTGGCCGTTATGCGGGGATGATGGATCAATAATTCGGGCTTGCCTGATTAAAATTTTCATTCGTTTGTTGCAGGGTCTCCTTAGCCGATGACTAAAGGACTTCTTAAGTTTGATTTCCGCCAGCGAAGATAAAGGTTGTTTTTTAGATATACGATGCGAAGCGGCAGACTAATGATGACTTATTCTAATGTGCTGAAAAATAAAAATTTAACTATTTGCAATAAGTTGAAACAACCCACCGTTTATCATTTGGTTTTTCATAGGATATTGGATTTTAAAAACGGGGCTGGATTTCTATCCGGGCCCCATTTTTTTTATATTTCAGATTACATGAAATTAATTCAGTTCTTTAATCCAGATATTTCGAAACTGGATCAAGCTGGAAGCACCATCATATTCTCCTGTTTTTTTATCAATACCTCCATGGTGTTGCAACCCAATTGGGCCACTTTCCGGAATTCCAGGCATCAAAGCATTTTCAATAACTAATATATTATTCAGGTATACTGTTACCCTGTCTCCACGCATGGTAATATCATAAGTATTCCATTGGCCTACCGGGTTATCAGCATGAAATTTTGGAACTGCTTTTGCTCTTTCTTCTGCAGGCAGATCTTCATTTAATCTAGTCCCCCATATTTCACCCGAACCAATTGGCCAGCACCATACCTGGACCTGGTCTTTTCCCCGCATCAGAATACCTGAATCAGCATTGGGTAGCATGGTAAATATTATTTTTCCTTCAGTGTCCCTGGCATAATCACCATTAGGTAAAATTGTTGGTACCGGGTATAAATTACTGTGTTTCTTAAATCGCCATTCAAGGTGAAGATCATAATCCCTGAATTGTTTTTCTGTAAACAAACTTTTATTTCCTTCGGCTTCTGACAAAGCATCATAATCAATAACGCCGTCCAATACTTTCCAATGACCATTATCTCCTTCAGGAATTTTCCATCCGTTTAAATCTTTTCCATTAAATAAAGATGTATAACCTTCTTTACCAAAATTTTTTGAAATGGAATTTGTGGCTTTATTTGTTGAACAACATTGGGTAAGCAGGATAGAAATCGTGGTAATAAAAACGAGTGATATTATTTTTTTCATATCTGGAATTTTATAAAATGAATGCTTATTTATATTTCCCAACCGGGACGGCTTTTACGGGCTATGTATTCATTGGCTTCCGGAAAATTGGTGACCATTAAATTTTTATTATCCCATTCTAACCTGTCACTTACCCGGATAGCAAGATTGCCCAGGCAAATGGCTTCGGCAACAGTTTGGGCATTTACAAAACTGCCTCTGCTTGGTTTACCCCCCTGGAACGATTGTATCATTTCCGGGATCTGATCTAACAATTCTATTTTCGGAACTTTAATGGAAGCCATCAATTTTTCTGCGTCTGGTGTACCGAATAACAGCGGGTCGCCATATGCATAATTAGCCAGGATCATACCTTTATCTCCCACAAATAAAACACCTTCTTTTGGCATAGGTTTCCCTAATGATTTAAGTGCCTTAGGCGTCTTGGGGCGAATACCTCCCTCATACCAATAAACATCAAGCATTTCGTTTTTATTATTAAATGGAACTTCCCATTGCAATGTTGCGGCGTGCGGATAAGATAAATTATTTTTTATCCATGTACTCCTGAAATCTTTTAATTCACAATATACATTTGCTGAACCCTCTGCTGTTACTGGCATTCCTAAATCAAGTATGCGCCAGTCAACCCAAAAACCATAATATCCCATATCGGCCAGGCATCCTGCACCGAATTCATACCATCCCCTGAAAACGGTATGCGTATAATCGGGTGAGTATGTCCGTGGTAAGGATGGTCCTAACCAAAGATCCCAATCAAAACCTTTTGGAATTGGTGGTGTATTTGTTGGCAGATATGGAGAACCCTGCGGCCACATGGGCCTGTTTGTCCAGCGATGTAATTCTTTTACATTCCCAATAGCACCCTGTTTTATCCATGATTCAACAACATGATTGCCCGGTTCATCCATCCATGCAAATAATTGAGTAGGTATATTTGTTTTTTTAGCTTCTTCACAAACCACCCTGGTTTCTTTCATGAAATTGCCTATGGGTTTATGAGAACCCACTTTAATATTCTTTTTAAATGCAGCCAGTGCAATAGTGGCATGTAAATGATCAGGCGTCATAATAAAAACCGCATCCAGGTCATTTTCCTTTTCCAATAATTCTCTGAAATCTGCATACGCATTACAACCTTTGTAATTGGATAATGATTTATTTTTTGCATAATAATCATTGATAAATCTTTTGGCCACTTCACGACCTCCAGCAGCACCACGTGTTTCTCCCTGCGGTCTGCCCCATTGAGGATAATCATAACTTTCCGTATTTGGATCACAAACGGCAACAAACTGAAGTTCCGGTTGTTTTAACCAGCCGGGTAGCATTTTAAATGATTGCGTGCCGCAACCGATCAGGCCAATATTTAATTTGTTATTAGGAGATGTGCCTTTTCTGCCTAAGATATAGGATGGCATTAAACTCAATCCGATGGCTGTGGTTGTTGTGTTCTTAATAAATTCACGTCTTTTAATATTGTTATCTGCCATACATCTTTTTTTTAAATGGAGAATAGTAAAAAAGTTTATGAAATTGTACAAAAAAGAGAGGACCAGGTAATTTTAAAGTTAACCTCTTTTCTATTTTTATGAATTATTTCTTTAGAGATTTTTCAATACCAATTACAAATTATTTTGGGTTGCGCTAATAAAGGAGGAATTAATATAATTGAAATGCACTGATTATGATTTATCACTGCACATTGATTTAATCTAATTTTCTTTTATTCAAATTAAGCTCACGCAGTTCAACTTTTAAAATTAAATCATAGATTTGCCGCCCCGATCAACAGCATTTATATTTCGGGACGTAGCGCAGCCCGGTAGCGCACTTGCATGGGGTGCAAGGGGTCGCAAGTTCGAATCTTGTCGTCCCGACGAAATAGGGTCG
>CAMPGG010000082.1 GCA_946885335.1 uncultured Chitinophagaceae bacterium | reverse complement strand
AGGAAAATAAATAAGAATTTCATTGATGCAATTTATTATGGTTGAAAGTAAAAGTCTATTCATGAGTAGCTGTAAGCGTTGAAGCATTGACGATGTAATGTTATTAGTATTTCTTCGCCCGGAAACCAATGCTGACTAAAGATATAGTGTTGATTGCAAATTCAAAACTTAAATTATAACGTCAAGCCCGAACCGAAGTTGAATTTTATAAAAGTCACCCCAATTGAGTAGAATTCCAAATGTCAAGGGCATATTCTGTCGCCAGTAGCGGCGAAAGCCATTGTTGGCGCAGTGCTGATTAAAAGAAGATTGCTGTCGGGATAGTAATCTAATTCAAAAAACTCTTCAACGAACTGTCTCTTAGATACTCGTCAATCCTTTGTTTCTGTTTGAAATGATGTCTCAGATGCATCTCAGCGAACTGACACCACTGGTGAGCGTCTAAGTATTGCAATCCCGGATGTTTTGACTTTCCGCGAAAGGTACTTTGCTTTAGAAGCAGTTTGACCTCATCGATTTGAACTCGTATTTGCTCCAATCCAGTTATTATTTGCTCTCTGCTGGTTGGTTGCTGAAGGAATTGATTAGAAGGAGGGCCATCAATGAGCTCATCTGGAAAACTATTGTTGCTAAGCATCTGTAGTCCTTCAGCTGATGCAGTTTCTTCTGCGTTTTTATTGGTTGACAAACATGCACGAGCCTGAGAAAGAAAAAAGATCGTCTCATCGATGAGGTGCATATAAACTTGCCCTATTGACCAGGAATCAATCGCGGGTTTAATCAATAAACTTCGATTATCATAATCTTTTAAAGCGTCGACCCAAGTCTGTAACGTTTTATGTAAATCATCAATGACCATAATTCATGGAAAGATATGTAATCGCGTAGAGATAAGCGTTACCGCCAACGTCTTAGGTATTTATGCAATGGCGGAATACTTCCAGCAATTCACCAGGATAGGTTTCTTTGGCAGGCCACCAGACCCCTTTACTGTTAGTGATCCGGGCAATGTAATACTTCCAGCAGGCTCATACAGTTTGTGCACGGGGTAATAGACTACATCACTCACCACTCCGAGTGTAAAGCAAAACCGGTATAAAGGCTAGCGGTTATTCAATCGCAAATGGCTGCCTGGTTCAAGCCTGGGAATTTGCACCTGCACATGCCCGTTATCTCTGTTAAGGCCTGTCATCAATATGGTTCGCTACCCGATGTGATTTAATTTTAAGCAACCTGCCGTCAGGCCCTTAAACCTTTAAACTTGTCATGGAGAGCCTGTCGAAGCCACTAACCTCTAAACCCTCAAATTGCTAATATCCTAATTCCAAATTCCTATCAACATTTTAAATCATTCAACTTAGCATCCCTATTCACTTTTTCATTTTACTTCCCATTCTCATAGCTTTACAATCCAATTATTAGCCAATGAAAATTCTTGTTGTTGAAGATGAACCGGAAATGCGTGATACAATCGCTCAATCATTGCGACAGGAAAATTATATTGTTGAAACGGCGCAGGATTATTTTTCTGCCAGTGAAAAATTAAATATTTACCAATACGATTGCATTCTCCTGGATATTGGTTTGCCAGGCGGCAGTGGTTTACAACTGCTGGAAGATTTAAAAAAAGATTCCAAAGAAGCCGGCATCATCATTGTTTCCGCCAAAGGTTCAATTGACGATAGAGTATCTGGATTAAATCTTGGGGCCGATGATTATCTTCCCAAACCCTTTCACATGGCCGAATTGCATGCAAGGGTAAAATCTTTGATCCGTCGAAAAACTTTGGGTGGCAGCGCTGTAATTGAAGTCAATAACCTGCGCATTCATACAGAAGAAAGAACATTAAAAATAGATGATGTGGATATTCCATTGAACAGGAAAGAATTTGACACATTGCTTTACCTGGCCACCAATAAAAATCGCCTGGTTAATAAAACAGCACTGGCTGAACATGTTTGGGGAGATTATATTGACGAAGTAAATAGTTTTGATTTTATTTATTCGCAAATAAAAAACCTGCGTAAAAAATTAAAGGATGGACAGGCGCAGGTTGAAATCAGCGCTATTTACGGAATAGGTTATAAACTGGTAGATGCATGAAACTGCTTAATTATACATCTTCTTACTTTGCCATCGTATTGTTATTTCTCATTACCATCTGGGCCGGCATTTTTTACTTTGCCATGCTCGATGAAATTTATGACAGCATTGATGATGGTCTCGATAACCGCAAAGGTTTGATCATTCAAAAAGCAGTCAACGACTCTACGCTTTTACCAAAGACAACTTTTGGTGAAGGTGATTTTACAATTTTTGAAATCAATGCTGGAGAAGCAAAAAATTTTCATGATGTATACCGTGATACGTCCATGTTCATGCAGAATGAACAGGATTTTGAACCGGTCCGGTTATTAGAATCAGTATTTCATCTCCATGAAAAATATTATAAAATGCAGGTCATCACCTCTATGGTTGAAGAAGATGACCTGGTATCCGAATTACTGATTGCTTTAGTATGGCTATATCTTGGTCTTATTGCAACTATTTTATTATTAAATAATTTTTTGCTGAAAAGAATCTGGCGACCATTTTATCATTTGCTGAAACAACTGAAGGATTTTAAACTGGAAAAGCCATCCATCGAAGTAAAAAAAACCAATATTGATGAATTCCGGTTATTGAATGAAGCGGTTCAAAAAATGTTGAATAGCAATATCAGCAGTTATAACAGTCAAAATCATTTCATTGAAAATGCATCTCACGAACTGCAAACACCACTTGCCATCAGCATCAATAAACTTGAAATGCTTGCAGAACAGGAACAACTTACAGAAGAAAGCTCCAAACTTTTAGCAACAGCATTGGATAACCTGGATCGGTTATCCAGGTTGAACAGGTCCCTGTTGTTATTGTCCAAAATAGAAAACAACCAGTACCTGGCTGCAGAGGAAATCAACATCAATTTGTTGGTGAAAAAAGTGGTTGCTGATTTTGAAGACCAGCTTTCATACAGCCAAATCAGCCTGAATATTCTTGAAGAACAGGAATGTAAAGTGACAATGAATCCCGACCTGGCCATTATTTTTATTACCAACCTTATTAAAAATGCGATTGTGCATAATCAGCCTGGTGGCAATATAGATATCGTAATAAAACTGGCATCGCTTTCTATATCCAATACAGGCAAAGACACAGCCCTTGATCAACAAAATTTATTTGTGCGTTTTAATAAAGACAACCAATCGCTGTCATCCACTGGCCTGGGATTATCTATTGTAAAAGCCATAGCGGATCTTTATCATTTTAGCCTTTCATATTATTTTAACGGGAAACATGTTATGGCGGTGAATTTTAAATAAACTTCCTGCTTTTCATTATTCCCAATTCTTTCCTGATTTCATTTTGAACTTTGGTATTCAATCTAATGATACCATGATGAAATTATTATTTAGTATAAGCCTGTTTTCATTGGCGATTCTTTTTTCATCCTGCAGTACCCAGGATATACCTGCCAGCAAAGTTCCTTCGGTGGTGCTTAATACAGTGGTTGAAAAATACCCGGCAACCAATGAAGTGGACTGGAAAAAAGCCGATAAGCAATATGAAGCGGAAGTAAAATTAAATGACAGTACCGATGTTACTTATCTTATTGATGATGCAGGTAAAATTCTGAAACAAAAGGAAGATATCGATCGTACCGCTATTCCAAATGTTATACTGTCTGCCATCACTAATAATTATGCAGGTTATGCAATAGATGATGCGGAAAAATTATCCATTGGTGAAAACATTTATTACCAGTTTGAACTGGATGGCAGTGGTAAAAAAGATTTGAATCTTGTATTTACGGCTGGTGGTAAAGTATCGAATGAAATTAAATACTGGGATTGATTAAGTCTGCAAGAGAAGGTTATTTAAAAACAAAAAGGAAAGCATTATGCGGTTTACATTATTAATAATATTGGTTATTATAAGTATGGGTTTTATTTTCTGGAAAGATATAAACCATGTGATGGATAACATCAAAGCGCCAAAAAACCAGAATAAAGAAAAAAAAATATCAAATAAAGAATCCGCGGACCCATCATCATCCGGCGTTAGCGTAATTAAAAAATGGGATCTTCCGAAGGAGTTAAAGGAAGTTTCCGGCATAGCCTATCTTGATCAAAATACATTTGCCTGCGTACAGGATGAAGATGGAATCATATTTATTTACAATCGCTCTTCCAATAAAATTGAAAAAGAAATTTCATTTGCCGGCGGTGGCGATTATGAAGGCCTTACGGTGAAAGGATCCATGGCTTATGTAGTGAGATCTGATGGAAGGATTTTTGAAGTTGACTTAAATGGTGGAAATCCATCTGTGAAAGAATATGACACGCCATTAACATCAGATCATAATGTTGAAGGACTTTGTTTTGATAAAAAGAATAACAGGTTGTTGCTGGCCATTAAGGATGAAGAGCCTGGTAACAAGAATTATAAAGGCATTTATGCATTTAACCTTTCAACAAAGACATTGGCAAAAGAACCGGTTTTACAAATTGACCTCAATGATAAAATACTGAACGCTGCTACCGGCAAAAAATCCAAAACCATTAAACCATCAGCATTAGGGATTCACCCGGTAACGAATGATCTGTATATAACTGATGGTCCAGAGGCAAAAATGCTGATCATGGATGCAAGTGGAACCATAAAAAATTTCGTAAGCCTGGGAAAGGATTTTGCACAACCCGAAGGCATTACTTTCAGTCCGCAGGGCGATATATTTATTTCTAATGAAGGCACCAAACAGCCAGGGAATATTATGCAGGTAAAGATTAATTATTAACAGGCAGCGGCCTTTCCAATTTTTCTTTTCCTGCAATTTTCTCTGCATTTGTAATCTTCATTGTAGTTTCATGAAAACAAAATTCTTTGTTCATATTTTATTTCTATTAGTTTCTTACCCGGTATTTTCACAATCCACGCCAATAAGAGCAGTTTGGGATGATGGATTGAAATTCAGAACTGATGATGGTTTATATAAATTTTCAGTGGGAGGAAGAGTGCATTATGACCTGGCAAATTTTAATCATTCGGCCAGCCTGGATTCCAATTTTGGAGAATCAACCAGTAAAACAGAAGTAAGGAGAGCCCGTATCAGTTTTGAAGGGCGGTTAAATAATGCAATTGCTTATGAATTTGAATTCACATTTAATGAAAGAATAGAATTTGCTGATATGTACGTTGCCTTTTTAAATGTACCGGGAATAGAAAGACTTACAGTGGGCCATTTCAGGGAACCCTTTGGCCTGGAAGAATCTACCAGCAGTAATGCCATTGTATTAATGGAACGGTCATTAACCAGCAATTTTGGTCCTTCACGTAATTTGGGTTTGATGTTGCAGAAAGATTTTGATGACCAGCGATGGAGAATTTATTCCGGTTTATTCAGGATCACCAACGACTTAGGTGCAGACCTTGAAGGTGAAGCAAAATACTCATTAAGCAACCGGGTAGTTTTTAACCCCATTTACGATACAAGTAATAATAAAAGTTTGCATATTGGTGCTGCATTTAATCGCTATACTCCTACAGAAAATACCTATTTATTGAAGGTTGAAAACGAAACCAATACCGGGCCCTCGTTTATGAAAAATGAAGTTACAGATGTAAAAAATATAACACAATTCGGCGGGGAATTGGCCTATTCAAAAAACCGGTTGACCCTGCAATCGGAATACATTTATTCTTTGGTTAATAAAGTAAATGTTACTCATAGAAATGAAGGTTTTTATGCTATGGCTTCCTATTTTTTAAAAGGGGGCCGCCGCAGTTATAACCGGGAAGGGAATAAATATTCTTCCATATCGGTACAAAAAAAATATAATGAAGGAAGCATGAGTGGCGCATGGGAAATCGGGGCCCGGTTATCGCACCTGAATAATCCAGGTTCTGAAACCGGCATTACAAGTACGACGAATGCAACAGCGGGCTTGAACTGGTATTACAATTCCAATTCAAGGATCATGATAAATTACATACATTCCTGGTTCCAGGAAAACCGCACCGCTTCTACCCTGCTATTAAGAATGCAGGTTAGCTTCTAAAATAAATTTACCATTGAAGAATAAACAGATTCAAATAATCCTGGCTCTAAAAGTTTAGCAGTTAGATTAAAAAGCCATTCCCTTAACAAACCCTAATTCACAATATCCTGATTCTTTCTGCCGAAGGACTTTTCAACTAATCAACCCTTCAACTAATCAACAAAACCCCCTCACTTCACTTCCTCAATTTCTTCGCCCTCTTCAGTCCTATGAGAAGCGATTTCATCGGGCAGATCGGTGCTGCTTAGTATGTGTGATTTTTTATCGTACATCCCATTTAATTCATCAACAATGGAATGTTGCCATAATTCCGCTTTAATGAAATAAGCTGCTCTTACAATCAGGTATGCGCTGACCGGTGCCGTTACCGTTGTAAAAAATATGATGGCGATCACTCTTGAGGTAACACCTACATCATTGAAATGAAAAGCAGCGCCCACCAGTAATAAACCAATACCCATGGTTGCGGCCTTGGTGGTTACCGACAGCCGCATGTATACATCGGGCATACGCAGCACACCAACTGCGGCCAATAAAATGGCCAGTGCACCTACCGTACAAAATATCATGATAATAATGTCAATCATTTCTTTGTCTTTTTTCCAGGTAATAGGAAAATGCAACCGTAGATAAAAACCCTATCAAAGCCACCACCATGGCAACATCCAGGTAAGTGACCTGGTTTGCCAGCATGCTGACAACGGCAATGGTCCCCAGGCCGATGATCACCATCAGGTCTATTGATACTACCCTGTCTGCTATACTCGGTCCTTTTATAAAACGAATAAATACGAGTATGCCTGACAGTGATAATACCGGCAGTATAACATATAACAGGTAATTTTCCAGTTCCATATTTTATCGCATGATGTTTAACAATGGTTTCTCAAATGCCTCTTTTATTTCCTGTATAAATTTTTCTTTATCCTCCATATACATTCCATGTATGTACATAACTTTTTTATCTTCAGAAACATCCAGCACCAACGTACCGGGCGTTAATGAAATCATGTTTGCCAGGATGGTGATCTCCAGGTCCGTTTTAGCATCCAGCGGCATTTTAATGATGCCGGGTTTCATTTGAAATTTCCTCGTCATTACTTCAAATGCAACCTGGATAGTTGCCTTAAAAAACTCGTATAAAAAATAAAAGAAAAAGCCTATTATCTTAAATGCAATAGTGAAATATTTCCTGTCAGCGGAATCGTCGCTTATAATCCACATCACAAAAAAACTGACCAAAAAACCAAATATAAAATTCAGGTATGCAAAGGAACCGGTGAGTGCAACCCAGATAATGGTCAATAACACATTCATCAAAAATCTTTTCGACATCATGGTGTTGAATTTATTTGGTTAACGCCTGAAACCGCTTCAATATAGGCTGATGTATCCATTAACTCTCCCGCAATATGATCGGATAACCGGATAATATTCTCCGCACCTATTCCTAAATACAGGGACACTACACTTAGCAGGATAATAGGACCAACCAATAAACTTTTTTGCAAAGCCGGCATTGTTCCATAATACCTGATATGCGGTTTTAACTCATGGCTTTCCTTTTTCTTCCAAAAAGCTTCTGACCAAAAACGGGTAATGACAAATAATGTAATAAAGCTTGCAAAAATGATACACCCCAGCAAAAAGTAATTACCTGTAAAAAATCCCTGTTGCATTAAATCGATCTTTGGCCAGAAACCCGATAATGGCGGAACACCAATCAATGAAAATAATGGAACAGCCATCAATAAAGAAAGAGCCGGATATGCTGAATATATGCCGCCCATTTTTCGCATACTGATCTCACCCGTTATTTTAAAAACCAAACCACCAACCAAAAAGAGATTGGTCTTAACAATGATATCATGAATAAGATAAAAAATGGCACCGGAAAGAGCCGCGGTTGTAAACATGCCTAAACCGCCAATCATATAACCAATATGGCAAACGATCATATAAGAAAACATTTTCCGCATATTGGTTTGAACCAATGCACCCAGTCCACCACTGATTAAGGTGAGGCCCGCAATGATCACGATCAGCGTTTTTAAAAAATCATCAGGAACAAATATTAAGCTAAACACTCTTACTAATGCATATATTCCCACTTTGGTTAACAAGCCTGCAAAAATGGATGATATGGCTGCTTGTGGTGTATGATACGAATCGGGTAACCAGAAATACAATGGAAAGATGGCTGATTTAATACCAAAACCAACCAGGAATAAAATGGCTGTTACCTGTACCAGTCCCTGGTTATTGATCTGGTGAATTTTCCCTGCAAGATCAGCCATATTCAAACTACCCGTTAATCCATATAATACGGCTACAGCTGTTAAAAAAAGAATAGATGCTAAAAAGTTGAGGGTAAAATATTTTACGGCTCCTTCCAGTTGAACCTTCTTTCCACCTAATGTGATGAATACAAATGAAGAGATGATGATCACTTCGAACCAAACATATAAATTGAAAATATCACCGGTTAAAAATGCGCCGTTCAATCCCATGATCAAAAAATGCAAACTGGGAAAATAACCATAACGCAATCTTGCTTTTTTAATGCTTACGGAAGAATATACGCTTACAGCCAGTGATGAAATGGATGCAAGTAAAATCATCGTGGTGCTAAAGGCATCGGCAACGAATGTAATACCAAAAGGGGCTTGCCAATTGCCAGCCTGCATTGTAAGAATTCCGCCATCATACACGGTATGAAACAACATTGCCGCAATGATAACGGCTACCACGCTGCCCGTTATACTAAGTATTTTTTGCGTTAGCACTTTTCGCCAGAATGCCAGCAGTAGAATGGCCAGTGAAAGCTGAAAAATGATGGGTATAATTATCAGGTTATTAATCATCTTCTTCCTCCGTTGTATGCATTTGATCCAAATCGTCTGTACCAACTACGATGTATGCCCGTTTAATTAATACGATAGCAAAAGACTGCAATCCGAAACTGATTACAATGGCTGTTAAAATCAATGCTTGTGGAATGGGGTCCGCATACAATGACCCGATCATTTTTGCTGTGGGTTCGATGATGGGTGGCCGTCCTTTTACCAATCCACCCAATAAAAAAATCAACAGGTTAACACCGTTTCCTAATAACACAATTCCAATGACCAGTTTGATCAAACTTCGTCTAAGCATCAGGTATATACCCGATGCATACAATAATCCAATGATGACCGCTAAAATTATTTCCATATCAAACAGATTCTGAAATAGTAAAAATGATGGTTAATACAACACCCACCACAACCAGGTAAACACCAGTATCAAACAACAGCGCAGTGCCTACCATGCCCATGACCGGCAACGGATCATTTAGCCACATACCGGTCAGCAATGGCAATCCACTGAACATAGGAAGTATTGCACTGAATAATGCTAATCCAATTCCAATGGGCATCAGCCTGCGGTAATTGATCCTGATAAGTTTTCTTGTTTCTTTTAGAGTAAATGCAAAGGCATGAAGCACAAATGCAATGGATGCTATTAATCCGCCCACAAAACCTCCTCCGGGAAGATAGTGACCGCGAAACAATATGAAAACCGAAAACAGCAATAATAATGGCAGTAAAAACCGGGTGGCTGTTCTGAATATTAGTTGTTTCATTTGTTTAGGTTATTTATTTTTTGCCAAATGGAATATGGATATTTCATTTGTTTGAATATTTTATTCTTTGCAAAATGGAAAAACGAATTTTCATTTTGCAGGAATGATTACTTAAAATTCCTGGTCGTATTTATTTAACTGCAGTTTCAGCAAACCAAATACGCCCAATGCCGCAATGATCAGTACTGTTATTTCGATCATGGTATCCACCCCCCTGAAATCGACAATGATCACATTCACAATATTTTTTCCTTTGGCCAGTAAGTATGAATTTTCTGCAAAGAACCTGGATGTTTCTTTATTGGTTGGTTCATGATGCACTTCTAATGCAAGCACGGTGATTAATGTACCAAAGATCAAGGAGACCAAACCATCCCTGATCCTCACCAGCCTGTTTGTATAATTTATGTATTTGGGCAGCCTGTACAAGACCAGGATAAATAAGATCACCGTCAGTGTATCGATTGTAAACTGCGTCATCGCCAGGTCGGGAGCACTGTAAAAAACATAGATCAAACAAATACAATAACCAACCACGCCGAGGGCGGCAATAGCTGCCAGTCTTGAAGGCGAATAAACCGCATACAGAATGGCAATGACGAGAACAAACATCACTGCCATTTCTGCGGATGAAAGCGCCGATATTTTTGTTAAGTTGATATCCAGGTTTGAAACAGTAAACGCCTTATAGGCTAACAGGATGGTCAAAAATGAAATGATCGTGAGAACATATATACGCAGGTATCCATTTTGAAATAATCTTGTCCAGGCTTTGGCAAATTTTCTGAATAATTTACTTAAACGGATAGCAATACTTTTGGGTGAAAAGCTTTCAAACTTCATCATCCAGGTATTGTGTTTATCATTGGGTTTAAAAATAAAATAAAGCAGGATACCCCCAGAAATAGTAATGGCACTTAAACCGAGTACGGTATTAAATCCGTGCCATAATTGCAAATGAAATTCCGGCACTTCCGGCGCCATCGAACTTACGGCCGGCCGGATGATGGATCCTTCTGCAAGCATTGGGAAAACACCCAACACAATGCCTGCAACACCTAAGATAAGTGGTGGAACCCACATGCGCCAATCGGGCATGTGTACATCTTTATATTCATCAGGAAGTTTACCGGCAAATGGTTTTAAGCCAGCCAGGAAACTGGAATACAATAAAAAAATATTTGTGGCAACGGCTGCAATGGTGATTAATGTGGCCAGCGTTTCTGAACCCAATGTAGATGAATAAATAAGGTCCTTACCAATAAAACCAAAGCTGGGTGGTATACCCGAATTAGAAAGCACCGCCAGGAAACCTGCAATGGCCAGCGGCATCATCACTTTTCTTAATCCTGATAACTGATTGATATTCCTGGTTCCGGTTTCGTGATCAATAATGCCTGTAATTAAAAACAATGTTGCTTTATACAGTGCATGAACAATGATGAAAACGGCCATGGCTAAAAATGCTTCTGCATGACCAAGGCCCAATAAAAAAACAAGCATGCCCAATGCGGAAATTGTGGAATACGCCAATATCTCCTTCAGGTCTTTTTTTAATATGGAATGAAATGCGGCGTAGACCATTGTTATACCGCCAATGATCATTAATGTATTGTTCCAGTAAATATGATCGCCCAACAAAGGTGTAAAACGTGCAATTAAATAAATGCCCGCTTTTACCATCGTTGCTGAATGTAAATAAGTTGAAACCGGCGTGGGAGCTTTCATGGCAGCTGGTAACCAAAAATGAAAAGGAAACTGGGCTGATTTGGTGAATGCGGCCAGGAAAAAACAAATAATTATGATAACATATAATGGATGATCCTTTACAATATCCGCGGATCCCATCATTTCAGAAATAGTGTATGTACCGGTAATATTGGCGACCAATGCAAAACCTGCCAGCAAAAAAAATCCACCTAAACCTGTCAATGCAAGTGAGACCAAAGCAGCCTTCCTTGATTCTTTGTTTTCATTATCAAACCCTATGAGGAAAAATGAGCTGATACTGGTGAGCTCCCAAAAAATGAATAGTGTAAAAATATTGTCTGCCATCACCATGCCCAGCATAGCGCCCATAAAAAGACTCAGGTATCCATAAAATTTATCCAGGCCAGGATCACCTTTCATGTATGATGATGTGTACAAATAGACCAATGTACCTATCCCGGTAATCATCAAGGCAAACAACAGGGATAATCCATCAAGTAAAAAATTAAAATTGATTCCCATGGAAGGAACCCAATCATAATTGAAAAGCAAAACCTGTCCGTTAGATACAGCCGGTATAAAAGAAAGAAAATATATAAACAATGCAAGGGGTACAGCCGTTAAGCCAACAGACCATTTACTGCGGAAAAGTTTTCCCGCCAATGGAGTAAATGATGCAATAATAAATCCTGACAATACAGCTAATAACATGTTGGTGTTGGTTTTGTAACCTTTGCTAAAATAAGGTAATTGTCGATTATCGGGGATTGCA
>CAMPGG010000081.1 GCA_946885335.1 uncultured Chitinophagaceae bacterium | reverse complement strand
AGGCAAATGCGGAACTATTATCTTTGCCGCCATGGAACAATTGCTGGAACAGATTGAAGCTTACCGTAAAGAAATTGAAGCAACAACGGTAAGCGATGCACAGGCTGCGGAACAATTCCGCATCAAATGGTTAGGTACGAAAGGACAGGTTAAAAGCCTGATGGCCGAAATGAAAAACGTACCGGTTGAACGCAAAAAAGAATTCGGCCAGGTAATGAACGAGTTCAAATTGTTTGTAGAAGCCAAGTATGAATCTTTTAAATCTGCCACGGCAGCCAGCTCACAAGAAGATGCAGGTATTGATCTCACCTTGCCAGGTGATTCCCTTCCACTCGGCACCCGCCATCCCATCAGCCTGGTACGCAATCGCATTGTTTCAATTTTTCAACGGCTTGGTTTTTCCATTGCCGAAGGACCGGAAATTGAAGATGACTTTCACAATTTTACCGCGTTGAACCTGCCCGAAGATCACCCGGCACGAGACATGCAGGATACCTTTTATATTCACCGCGCAGAAGGCGAAAGCAGCGCCGACTGGCTTTTGCGTACGCATACCAGCAACGTGCAGATCCGCGAAATGCAGAAAGGCAAGCTGCCCATCCGCATCATTTGTCCCGGCCGTGTTTACCGCAACGAAACCATCAGTGCCCGGGCCCATTGTTTTTTTCACCAGGTAGAAGGTTTGTATATCGATGAATCCGTGAGCTTTGCCGACCTGAAACAAACGCTGTACTTTTTTGTGCAGGAAATGTTTGGCAAAGATGTTAAGGTTCGTTTTCGCCCATCTTATTTTCCATTTACAGAACCCAGCGCCGAAATGGACATCAGTTGTTTTATATGCGGGGGCAAAGGATGCAGGGTATGTAAACAAACCGGTTGGGTAGAAATTTTGGGTTGCGGCATGGTACACCCGAACGTGTTGCAAAACTGCGGCATCGATCCCAATAAATATACAGGCTTTGCATTCGGCATGGGCATCGAACGGCCCGCCATGTTATTATACGGCGTCAATGACCTGCGCCTGTTTAGCGAAAATGATGTACGCTTTCTGAAACAGTTTACGAGTGCTATTTAACTTTTTGTAACCGGCATAATAGTTAATGATAAATGGTTAATGGTTAAATTAATTACTGCAATACTCACGTCAATTAAATTAATAATTAAAAATTAACCATTAACAATTATTAATCAATACCGGGCGGCAATACGGAACATAAATCTTTCGGGTTCTCCGACCACACCGCCTTCTTCTCTTCTTTTCTTCAATTCATCCGACTGGTACCAGGCATTTGCCTTTGCAGAATCCCTGATAGCCGAAACGATGACGACTTTTTTGTCATTTCCATCTTCATGACCATAAGCACGAAGGGCCAGGCCATTATCCATTCCTGTTTTTCTTCCTTCTTCAAAATTGGTTTGCCAGGTATTCCAGTCTTTAACGGTTATGCTGGTTTGAACACGCATCACTTCCGGGCCAATAAAAGAAGTGTCCTGGAAAGTCATGTTCACAAATTTAAAAACAGGCGTTCCTGTTACTCCTCCTTTGCGCATGGCTGTTTTCAGGCTGGCATCATTGGCAAATGCTTTACCCTTTGCCATATCATCACATTTTACCACCACCATTACCATATTGGGATCTTTTACTCCACGACCAATGACATAATTATGTATTCCATTTACCCGGCGCATTGAATCATGTTCATCATAGGACGTTTTCCATTTTTCAAAATCGGCCACTTTATGCATAGCAATCATCATGTTTTGTGGAGTTGTTACAATGGTATTCACCGCTGTAGTTTCTACAGGAGTAATATTATCTGTCATTGTGGTATCAGTATCGTTGTCATTCCCGTTACTGCCACATGAAATCATACAGGTTATTATAGCTGCACTAAACAGCATGTTGATTAATTGCGACTTTTTCATTGATGTTGTTTTAAAATGATGATTGAATAACCGGGCTGGAATGCAGTATTGCAGGGGGTAAGCAGGCAATAAAATTAATGCATATTAAAATACAATCATTTTTTTCGTTTAGCTCTAGTATGTCATTTTTATAAAAAGACTTTCTTATAAAACAGGCATAATTTAAACTGGCATAAGTAAAGTTCATTTTCCACAAGTTTATTTTCTATGCAGAACTTATAAAACGATAACCTACACCTGACTCTGTCAATAAATATGTGGGTCGATTCGGATCATTTTCTATTTTTTTCCGGATTTGCGCTATGTATACCCGTAAGTATTGCGACTGGTTAATATACCCCGGACCCCATATAGCTCTTAATAAAAAATGATGGGTTAATACTTTGCCTTCGTTTTTTACAAGCAACGCTAACAAGTTATATTCTGTTGTAGTAAGCCTGACCTGCTCCTGGTTTTTTTTCACAAACCGTGCTACCAAATCAATTTCCAGTTCTCTACCAAAGTGTAAAATTGTTTCTCCTTCATCATTTTGAATATTTCTTAATGAGGACCTGATGCGGGCTAACAATTCACCCGTACGAAATGGCTTTGATAAATAATCATTAGCGCCACTATCCAGTGCCTTGATAATAATTTCTTCCTGTTTTTGAACAGATAAAATGATAACAGGATTTGTATACCATTGCCTTAACTTTTGTAATACGACCAGTCCATTTTCATCTGGCAAACCAATATCCAGCAAAATCATTTCCGGTGGATGATTTCCTGCCATGATCAATCCTTCTTTTGCGGATGATGCGGACCTTGGAATATACCCACTGCTTTGAAGGGTAATTTCCAGCAGTTTCCTTATTTGTGGTTCATCATCAATAATCAATATCTCGGCTTTGTTCATGCTTTAAAATTTTTAGCCGGGAGAGTGATAGAAAACTTTGCACCTGGAGACCTTGATTGTAAAAGTTCAACGCTTCCACCCATCGCTTCCGTAAAGCCTTTAACAATAGAAAGTCCAAGTCCTGAATTTGTTTTATCAGGATCACTTTTAACTCTTGAAAATTTTTCAAATACATCCCTGCTGTCTGCATTATTAAATCCTTTACCTGAATCTTCAATATTGATATGCAACAAATCTGCATGACTGGCTACGGAAATTTCAATTTTACAATCATTGCTGGTATGAATGGCAGCATTATTCAGCAGATTATAAATGACCTGGTCTACCATACCTTTATCAATGTAACAAAGCGGTAAATCAGGATTGATGCTGATTTGTATTTTTCTGGAAGGATTATTTTCCTCTACTCTTTTAACTACATCATAAACCAATTCAACGATATCGCACCAATCATTTTTAGGCCTGATATGACCGGATTCAAGTCTTGAAATATTCAACAGGTTTTCAACCTGTTGATTTAAGCGTAGCGATGCTCTCGAAATTTCATCTATTAATTCATTTTTTACGCCATCAGAAATGCGGTCGTTTGTCTGAAGGTTATCTGTAGCCGCAATAATAGCGGCTATAGGTGTACGAAGTTCGTGAGATAAGGAATTCAAAATCGTGTTATATAGTTTAACACTGTTTGCACGTTCTTCTTTCAGCTGCAAAGCTTTTTCAATATGCCTGATCTTGTATGTAAGCACCCCATTGATCAATGCAATAATAAAATACATGATCAATAAGAATAAGTCTTCGGTTGTATCTACATGTATTGTATAACGTGGTGGAATAAAAAAGAAATCCCAGATAAATGCACTTAAAGTCGCAGCCATCAAGACAGGTAAAATGTCGAATATAAGCGCCAGTAAAGAAACAGTGAGTAATAGAATAAATGCAACAACCCTGTAACCCATTAACCCGGAAAGTCCAAAGCATATTGCGGCTACAGCAATGATGATTACAAAACTGTAAATATACTGTCCCCCTCTTCCCACTGTATTGAACAGTAACTTATTCATAGATGTGAAGGTGATTAAAAGGATGTAAAGATTTTATAAAGATTTCTTCGCGTTATATCTAAAGGGTTACAACTGCAATTACATTTACAAGTCGAAAATGTATACTTGAAATTAAAAAAGAATGTCGTCACATAACCGAATTTCTATTGCAGGCTTTTTGATTGCTTTAGGTATAATTTATGGTGATATTGGTACTTCGCCACTTTATGTACTCAATGCCATTACCAGCGGCAAACAAATTACAGATGAACTGATCATTGGTGCACTATCTCTTATTATATGGACACTTACGCTCCAAACAACTATTAAATATGTGATCCTTACTTTACAGGCAGACAATAAAGGTGAGGGTGGAATCTTTTCTTTATATGCACTGGTTAAAAGGAGAAAAAAATGGTTGGTCCTTCCCGCCATGCTGGGAGGTGCGGCTTTGCTTGCCGACGGTATGATCACCCCGCCAATTTCCGTTACTTCAGCGATTGAAGGCTTAAAGCAAGTGCCTGTTTTACAAGATATAAGTCAATGGACGGTGATATATATTGTTATTGGAATTCTCTCCGTATTATTTTTTGTGCAGCAATTTGGAACTGCTTTTATTGGCCGTTCATTTGGCCCGGTAATGAGCATCTGGTTTACTATGCTGGCTACATTAGGTGTTTTTCATTTGGTGGAAGATCTTAGTATTTTAAGAGCATTTAACCCGGTTTATGGAATAAAATTATTGATTACTTATCCAAGTGGTTTTTATATTCTGGGTGGAGTATTCCTATGCACAACCGGTGCCGAAGCATTGTACAGCGACCTGGGTCATTGTGGAAAATGGAATATCCGGTATTCATGGATCATGGTAAAAACCTGTCTCATCCTCAATTACCTGGGCCAGGGTGCATGGTTGCTTACGCATCATAATGGAAGATTGATCAGTGCTGAATTAATTGAATCTGGCTTTAATCCATTTTATGGCGTTATGCCGCATTGGTTCCTGTTTTTTGGAATTGGCATTGCAACAGCGGCCACTATCATTGCGAGCCAGGCATTGATTTCAGGATCTTTTACCCTTGTCAGTGAAGCCATGCGACTTAACCTCTGGCCTAAACTAAGAATTAAATATCCCACCGAAGCTAAAGGACAGTTGTATGTTCCGGCTGTTAACCTGCTGCTGTTCACTGGTTGTATTGGCATCGTGCTGTATTTTAAAAAAGCTTCCAACATGGAGGCAGCCTATGGTTTGGCCATCACAGTGACTATGCTGGCTACTTCTATACTCTTTGCCAATTACCTGGTTGTTAAACGCACCAGGCCGGTTTTAGTGTATTTATACCTGTTAGTCTACCTGTCTATTGAACTAAGTTTTTTTTATGCCAACCTGGAGAAGTTCCCGCACGGAGGTTTTGTTACCCTGATTATCGGGGGCATCCTGTTTTTTCTAATGTACGATTGGTATAAAGCCAGGAAAATTAAAAACCGTTATATAGAATTTGTTCGTTTGGAACATTACATTCCCAAAATTCAGCATGTCAGTAACGACCGAACAATTCCAAAATTTGCATCACACCTTATTTACCTGACAAGTGCTGACAATCCTAATGAAATTGAACATAAGATTATTTATTCCATTCTTGACAAAAAGCCCAAAAGAGCAGATATATATTGGTTCATTCATGTCAATACGGTAGATGATCCTTATACTGCGGAATACACGGTAAGCCATATAATACCAAATGATATTATCCGTATTGAATTCCGTTTAGGTTTCCGTGTACCTCCCAGGATTAATTTATTGTTTCAAAAAGTAGTGGAAGAAATGCTGGAAAATAAAGAAGTAAATATTCATCCCAGATCCACGAGTATAGTCAATAACGGAAAGGGCGGCGATTTTACTTTTATTGTACTCGAAAAGTTTCTTAGTCCGGATAATGAATTGCCCTTTTTTGAAAAAATGATTATGCGATTTCATTTTTTTATCAAAGAAGTTTCACTATCAGAAGAAAAAGGATTTGGCCTGGATCCCAGTAATGTTGTAGTAGAAAAAATGCCGTTGATGATTTCTCCTGTAAGCAAACTCAGGTTAAAAAGAGTGATGACAGATCACAATGTCATTAATACCATTGTACCTCATACCACTCCATGATGAAAAAAATTAGCTATCAATACCAGCAATTCATGATCCCCTCGTAAATTCACGGTATGAGAAAATGTTTACTGATCGCTGTACTTTTTTTATTCAATGTAACAGCTATGGCCCAGCAAAAACCTGCTTATATTTTATATAATGCAAAAGGCAAAAAAGTTGATTATGATAAAATGATGAAACAACTGGTAAAACAAGATATCGTACTTATCGGCGAGTTTCATAACAACCCCATCAGCCACTGGATGCAACTGGAAATTACCAAGGATGCCAAACTGCATCGCAGCCTGGTGCTGGGTGCAGAAATGTTTGAACAGGATAACCAGGCCGCCCTTGACAATTACCTGCAGGGAAAAATTACAGCCAAAGGTTTGGATTCATCAGCCAGGTTGTGGAACAATTATAAAACTGATTATGCACCATTGGTGAATTTTGCCAAAGAAAATAATATACCATTTGCAGCAACCAACATTCCACGCCGTTATGCATCCATGGTGAACAAGGGCGGCTTTGAAGTTTTGGATACGCTTTCTGATTTAGAAAAAACATGGATAGCGCCATTGCCTTTTGCTTTCGATTCTACACTCCCGGGTTATGTAAATATGATCAGCATGATGGCGGGGCATGGCACACCAAACATGGTAAAAGCACAGGCATCAAAAGATGCTACGATGGCTCATTTTATTTTAAAATATTTTGTTCCCGGCAGCCTCTTTATACATTACAATGGCAGCTATCATTCAGATAACCACGATGGCATTGTCTGGTACCTGCAACAGGCAAGGCCCGATTTAAAAATAGCAACCGTTACAACCGTATCTCAAAAGGATATAAAAAAATTGCTGGAAGAAAATAAAAATAAAGCTGATTTTATTATTTGTGTAGATGAGGATATGACAACGACTTACTGAACATTCTTTTTAATGCAAGCAACCCTTCACATTTAAAAATCGCAATTGCTGCAATATTTCCAGAACGTACAAGTGAGTGACACAACAGGCGCTGATAGTTGTAATGCAGTTAAGTACATAAAAAAATTATCATTCAAGGATCACCCGCTTCAGGTAAAAAACTTTCGGATCAATAATGGGCATGGATTCGCTGGTAATTTTAAGAGGTTCTTTACTCAAATTCATGCGTTTTGTGCCTGAATGAGTGGTAACATCTAACGGCAAGGAATCATCGAAATTTACCAGGCTGATGTTGTATGTTTCTGCGCCTGTTTGTTTTACTAAAACTTCCAGCTTATTGGTGGTGTACAAATAAAACCGGAACAATGGCTCCAGGTTTTTGCCGCTGGCACTGCTGAACAATTTTTCTACATCAGCGGTAACTACCATATTATCATAAGTGTATTGCGGATCGGTGGCCAGCTTTTTCAGTGTGGGAAAAAATATTTCATCACCTATTACATAACGCAGCGTGTGCATGAAGAATGCACCCTTACCATAAATATCACCATTGTAAGCACTGTCGCTGTCAACCTGTTCACCCCGAACAACCGGGTATTTATTTTGCGTTTGCATGGCCGTTTGTTTCATCCTTTGCAAATATGCTTCTTCACCAGCCAATTCACGGGTAGCCATGGCATCACCAAAAACACAGATACCTTCCTGTATCCACATATGCGCCCAGTCTTTGTTGGTGACTTTATTGGCCCACCACTCATGACCAAATTCATGATGCAGCAACCAGTCAAAATCTTTGCCTCCAAGATTTTGATAACGATATTGATTGCCATATGCAATATTGGTTTGGTGTTCCATTCCCAGGTGCGGCGTTTCTGACATGGCCATTCTTTCTTTCACCCAGGGATATTCGCCAAAATATTTTTCTAAAATATGGGCTGATTGTTCAAACAGATCGAGCAGTTTATCTGCCTTGTGCCTGTTTTGAGGCAGTACATAATATTCCATAGGAACTTTGTTGCCGTTGATGGTTGTATAAGTGCGTTTCACTACTTCGTATTTAGCTACATTAAATACAAGGCAATAATTGCTGATAGTATAATTTGTTTTCCAGTGATAAGTTGATTTATTGTTTTTGTTTGAAACTTTTTGCAAGAGGCCAGGCCCTGCAACCACCAATCCTTTAGGAACAGTGATGATCATATCGGCACCTTCATTGGGTTCATCAGAAGGATGATCTTTGCAGGGAAAAAATATTTTTCCTCCTTCACCCTGGCAGGAAACTGCTATCCACGGATTACCCAGAGAATCCTTCTCCCACTGGAAACCGCCGATCCACGGCGCCCTTTCCGCAATACCGGGTTTACCGCCGTATTCAATTTTTACTTTTAGCTTTTGCGCAGGCAGGGCTTGTGGTAAATTAATTTTTACCATGTCGTCTGTTGTATGTGTATAAGGTTGCTTTTTACCATTCACGGACAGGTTTGTAATATTTAATCCGTGCCAGAAATCGAATAACAAAATATTAGAAGGCTGCTGCAGGTTAAGCGTTATTTCCGTATAGCCATTGATGGTTTTTTGCTGCGGATCCACATCCAGTGCAATAGTATAATGGCGGATATCCATATTGGCTTGTTCAGGTTTGAGAACGCCGCCGGATTTTAGGTTTTGTGCCTGGGTTGTAATGGTTATAAGAACCAGGAAAAAGCAGGTTAATTTTTGCATAAGGCAATTTATGGATAATTTATTTCTGCATTACATTCTGATAAGAAGTATGATATAATACCGGGGTTTTTATCGGGCCGGCGAAACAGGTGTATATTGCCGGCCAAAAAATATGGACGGAACAATCAGGGCCAATATAAAACCGGGTATGCGGGTAAATATTATTTTGAAAAAAGACCAGCGTAGTGGTATCCTGACTGAAGGAATCGTCAAAGACCTGTTAACAAGTGCACCTAAGCATCACCGGGGTATTAAAGTTCGGCTGGAAGATGGGCAGATCGGTCGTGTACAGGAAATTATTGAGGAGGATAATTAATAAATAAATGCTGTGTTATAGTCGTTCCTTTATACAAAATTTTCATAAGTATTTACATATAAACTACCGGATATTAAACATCCGTTTAACTGACCACAATCATGTTTTGGGAAAATAGCTAATGATATTTTTACATCAAGGAAGCCATGAATGATAATCGAAAATAAAATGGCTAAGACATAACAGATCGGGGGTTTATCCGGGATTGTATTTTGGAGAACATAAAAAGCAACCGGGCAAACATATATGTTGTTAAACCATAAACCTTCGTGAAAGCAATAAAGCCGCTCTGGGCATTGAGTGGCTTTATTATTTTGTTTCAACACGAAAATTTTTCGCACCTGGTTTATTAAGAAAGAGGCTCTGGTGCAGGCGGACCACCGGCAGCTTTTGTTTTATCTCCTGGTAATGGAATAAATTCATGATTATCTGTTGGAGGCAATTGAATACGCCCTTCTTTCCAATCTGCTTTTGCTTGTTCAATTCTTTCCTTTCTCGATGAAACAAAATTCCACCAGATATAACGGTCACCCACATGTTCTCCACCCAATAACATCAGGGTTGCTTTTTGCTTTGCATGAATGACCGGGTCTGCACCTTGCGAAAAAACAAGCATTTGGCCGGTTATATAAATAATGCCATTTACTTCAATACTTCCTTTAGCAATATAGATTCCCCGTTCTGCATGTTCACCAGGTAAACCCAGTTTGGCACCTGCATCTAAAACAACATGCAAATAAAATAGTGGCGAATGGATTTTCACATCATTGCGCAAACCATATGCATTACCTGCTATCAAACGCATCCAGATTCCGGTATCTGTAAATATGGGCAGTTCATCCGGCTTATAGTTTGTAAAAGACGGGGCATCTTCTTCATTATTTTCCGGCAAAGCAACCCATGTTTGTATCATTTCTAATTCACCACCGGCCAGTGCACCAGGTTCTTCAAATCTTTCGGAATGTGCAATGCCACTGCCTGCCGTCATCCAGTTTACTTCACCAGGTTTTATTATTTGTTGTACACCCAGGCTATCACGATGGGTAACCTGGCCTCCAAATAAATAACTGACGGTTGATAACCCAATATGCGGATGGGGCAAAACATCCATGGAAGAATTCATTTCAATTTGCTTATCAACAGGACCAGCATGATCCATAAAAATAAAAGGACCAACCATTCTTCTTAATCTGAACGGAAGAATGCGACGCACATTTAAACCTGTGGATAATGCTGCATTACGGGCATCTATTACTATATCCAGCATAGTTTTTAAGTTGATAATTATAAGCGGCCAATCATTAAAATTATGTTTTTCCCATCTCCCTGCGCTCTTAAAATCGTAAATTCAAGGTGATAATTAAAATTATGTCAACGCGTCAACTGGCAGCCATTATGTTTACTGACATTGTCGGGTACACCAGTTTAATGGGAGACGATGAAACAAAAGCGTTTGAACTAATTAAAAAAAACCGCGATCTGCAGAAACCAATAATTGAACAATTCAATGGACGATGGATAAAAGAATTGGGTGATGGTGTACTGGCCAGTTTCAATACAGTATCAGATGCCGTTTATGCAGCCATAAAAATTCAAAAAGAAAGTAACAGCTACGGAAAATTCCAATTGCGTATCGGTATTCATTTGGGTGAAGTGGTATTCGAAAACAATGATGTGTTTGGAGATGGCGTTAATATCGCCGCAAGAATTCAGTCTGTTGCTGCACCAGGCAGCATTTATATTTCTGAACCGGTGCAAAATAACATCGCTAATAAAAAAGAAATTAATACCCGATTTGTGAGAGAAGAAAAGCTTAAAAACGTAAAAGAAGCAGTAAAAATATTTGAAGTAATCACTCAAAATGGTCAACAACCTGGTTTAAAGCATGCAGCATTGAATAACACAAATGCAAAAAGCATTGCCGTTCTTCCTTTTGTAAATATGAGCAACGATCCTGAACAGGAATATTTCTGCGATGGTATTTCTGAAGAGATCATCAATGCATTAGCTCATTTAAAAAACCTGCGTGTGATAGCCAGGACATCTGTGTTTTATTTCAAAGGAAAAAATATGGATGTTCGCGACATCGGTAAAACCCTTGATGTTGAAACACTGCTGGAAGGGAGTGTGCGAAAAGCCGGCAACCGTTTACGAATTACTACAAAACTTTTGAATGCATCTGATGGTTCAAACGTTTGGTCTAATAAATATGACCGGGAGTTGGAAGATGTTTTTTTTATCCAGGAAGATATTGCGGAAAATGTTGCAACTGCCTTGCAGGGATATCTGACAAATAAAGAAAAAGAAATTATTCGCCGCCCCGAAACGATTATTGAAGCATATGAATATTTTTTAAAAGGCCGGCAACTATTGCATCAACTTGCGCTGTTTGAATCAAAAGAAATGTTTGAAAAAGCCATTGAACTGGATGCAGCATATGCACCGGCTTATGCAGGACTTTCAGATTTACACTCCTGGCTTTATGAATGGTTTGGTGCTAAAAAATCTGACCTGGAAGCGGCGGAAAAATACAGCCGCAAAGCACTTTCATTAGCACCCAATCTTTCGGAGAGTCATTCCGCCCGGGGATATGTTCTTTCGCTTGGTAAAAAATATGATGAAGCAGAGAAATCCTTTAAAGAAGCAATCCAATTAAATCCAAATGCCTTTGAAGCTTATTATTTTTTTGGACGATCCTGCTTTTCCCGTGGGCAAATTCAACAATCGGCTGAATTATTTCGCATAGCATCGGAGGTGCGAAAAGAAGATTTTCAAAGTCTTCTTCTTCTTTCACAATCCTTACGGATACTCGGTAAAAACGAAGAATCTCTCGTAGCTGCTAATGAAGGAATTCTGCGGGCTAAAAAACAACTGGCATTATTTCCAAATGACAGAAGAGCATTATCATTAACTGCCGGCACTTTATATGATATCGGGCAAAAAGAAGAAGCTTACAAATGGGCAAATAAATCACTTGCATTATATCCTGAGGATACGGGTGTTTTAATCAATGCGGCTTGTCTTTTTGCAAAAGATGGAGACGTTGAAAAAGCACTGGTCATTTTAGAGAAAGTATTTGGAAAAGGGTTTGGGAAAAAGGAATGGATTGAACAGGACCCTGATTACGATAACTTGAGAAATGAGCCACGTTTCCAGGCATTACTCGACAAATTACAATAATAAAATCCCTTTGTTATAAATTAGCAACGGTAATGTGTAGTTGCTATAACTAATAAATAACCGAACACTGGTATATTTATATTTTATT